>NZ_WWCX01000017.1:0-98762 GCF_009857655.1 Duganella vulcania | reverse complement strand
CCCGCCGCGCGGGGCGCCGCACCGGCCGCATCGCCAGCCGCCGCGGCAGCCGCGGGCGCGCCTGCAGCCACCAAACCGAAGGAACCGGCACGATGAACCGCCCTCACTATATCCTGCTGCCGGTCAGCCCGCTGTTCATCGCCTTCAGCCTGTTCTGCGCGTTTCTACTGAACCTGCTCCCCTGGGGGAACTTCATCGGCGTGCCGGACTTTGTGGCGCTGGTGCTGGTGTTCTGGGGCGTGCACCAGCCGCGCAAGGTCGGCATCGGCACCGCCTTCTTCCTTGGCCTGCTGATGGACGTGCATGACTCGACGCTGCTGGGCGAGAACGCGCTGGCCTACACGCTGCTGTCCTACTTCGCGATCATGCTGCACCGCCGGGTGCTGTGGTTCCCGCTGCTGACGCAGGCCATGCACGTGTTCCCGCTGCTGCTGATGGCGCAGTCGGTGCAGCTGGTCGTGCGCTTCTTCGTGTCCGGCAAATTCCCCGGCTGGTTCTACTTTGTCGAAAGCGTGATCGCCGTGGCCCTGTGGCCGCTGGCGACCTGGCTGCTGCTGGCGCCCCAGCGCCGCGCGGTCGACCGCGACCACACCCGCCCGATCTGACGCCCCGGCCGGGCAGTGACTGAGCATCATGACTGAACTCAAGGACAACCAACGCGAGCTGCACCAGTTCCGCCTGCGCCTGACGGTGCTGGGCGCGCTGGTGTTCTTCTGCTTCGCCGCGCTGCTGGTGCGCTTCGTCTGGCTGCAGGTCTACAAGCATAGCGACTACGTCGCCCAGGCCGAAGGAAACCGCATCGCCCTGGTCCCCATCGAGCCCAATCGCGGGCTGATTTTGGACCGCAACGGCGTGGTCCTGGCGCGCAACTACTCGGCCTTTACGCTGGAGATCACGCCGTCCAAGCTGAGCGCCACGCTGGACGAAACCATCGACGAGCTGTCCAAGCTGATCACGGTGGAGCCCAAGGACCGCAAGCGCTTCAAGAAGCTGCTGGAGGAATCCAAGGGCTTCGAGAGCGTGCCGCTGCGCACCCGCCTGACCGACGAGGAAGTGGCGCGCTTCTCGGCGCAGCGTTTCCGCTTCCCCGGCGTGGAGGTGCAGGCGCGCCTGTTCCGCCAGTACCCGCTGGGCGAGATCGCCTCGCACGTGATCGGCTACATCGGCCGCATCAACACGTCGGAGGCCAAGGCCATCGCCGATGGCGAGGACGCCGCCAACTACAACGGCACCGACCATATCGGCAAGGAAGGCCTGGAGAAGAGCTACGAGAAGCAGCTGCACGGCGTCAGCGGCTACGAGCAAGTGGAGAAGTCGGCCGGCGGCCGCGCCATCCGCACCTTGTCGCGCACGCCCGCCAAGCCGGGCAGCAACCTGATACTGTCGATCGACATCGAGCTGCAGAAGGTGATCGAGGAAGCCTTCGGCGAATGGCGCGGCGCGCTGGTCGCCATCGAACCGGAAACGGGCGACATCCTGGCCTACGTATCGCGCCCCGGCTACGACCCCAACCTGTTCGTCGACGGCATCGACTCGCAAAGCTGGAACGAACTCAATACCTCGCTGGACAAGCCGATGGTGAACCGCCCCCTGTCGGGCACCTATCCGCCGGGGTCCACCTTCAAGCCCTTCATGGCGCTGGCCGCGCTGGAGCTGGGCAAGCGCACGCCGGGCCAGACCATCTTCGATCCGGGCTCGTTCACGCTGGGCGGCCACAAGTTTCGCGACGATAAGCCGGGCGGCCACGGAACGGTCGACATGTACAAGTCCATCGTCGAATCCTGCGACACCTACTACTACATGCTCGGCAACGACATGGGCATCGACGCCATCACCGACTTCATGAAACCGTTCGGCTTCGGCCAGTTGACGGGCATCGACCTGGAACACGAGAAGCAGGGCGTGCTGCCGTCCAAGGAATGGAAGCGCAACCGTTTCAAGAAGAATCCGGCGGCGCAGAAGTGGGTCGGCGGCGACACCATCTCCATCGCCATCGGCAACGGCTTTAACAGCTACACGCCGTTGCAGATGGCGCACGCGGTGTCCAACCTGGCCAACAACGGCATCGTGATGAAGCCGCACCTGGTGAAGATCATCGAGGACAGCGTCACCCGCGCGCGCAAGCTGACGGTGCCCAAGGAAAGCTACCGCATCCCGCTCAAGCAGGAGCACATCGACATCATCAAGAACGCCATGGTGGGCGTGACCACCGGCGGCACGGCGGCGCGCGCGTTCGTCGGCGCCGGCTACACCTCGGGCGGCAAGACCGGTACCGCGCAGCTGGTGGCGATCAAGAAGAACGAAAAGTACAACGCCAACCTGATCGCCGAGCGCCTGCGCGACAACGCGCTCTATACCGCCTTCGCCCCGGCCGACAAGCCGCGCATCGCCATCGCGGTGGTGGTGGAGAACGGCGGCTTCGGCGCCGGCGTGGCCGCGCCCATCGTGCGCAAGGCGCTGGATTACTACCTGCTGGGCAAACGTCCGAACGAAAAAGAAACCACCCGCGTGCCGAAGGAGGACGCCGAGCTGCGCTCCGTCCAGGACGTCCAGGCCGAACAGGGCGTCAGCGACGACAACAAGCCGGGCGCCGAAACCCCCGGCAACAAGGAATAAAGGACCAGCATGCGTATCAACGAAAGGCGCTCCCTGGGGCGCCGCCTTCGCCCGTACTTCACCGTGTTCGACCTGCCGCTGATGCTGATCATCTGCGCGCTGCTGTCGGTCGGCCTGGTGACGCTGTACTCGGCCGGCATGGGCATTCCCGGCAAGGTGGAGGACCAGATGCGCAACATCTTCCTGGCCTTCATGGTGATGTGGTTCGTGGCCAATATCACGCCGCAGATGATGATGCGGATCGCCGTGCCGGCTTATGTGGTCGCGGTGGCGCTGCTGGTCGCCGTGGCGCTGTTCGGCACCGTCAAGCTGGGCGCGCGGCGCTGGCTGCACGTGGGGGTGGACATCCAGCCGTCCGAATTCATGAAGATCGCCATGCCGCTGATGCTGGCGTGGTTCTTCCAGCAGCGCGCCGGCCATTTGCGCTGGCAGGATTACGCCATCGCCGCCGTGCTGCTGGCGATCCCGGTGGCACTGATCGTCAAGCAGCCCGACCTGGGCACCGCCTTGCTGGTGGTGGCCGCCGGCTTCTGCGCGATCTTCCTGGCCGGCCTGGCGTGGCGGGCGCTGATCGCGCTGTTCGCAGTCGCCCTCGCCAGCCTGCCGGTGATCTGGACCGTGGGGATGCACGACTACCAGCGCGACCGCGTGATGACGCTGATCGATCCGTATCTCGAACCGCTGGGCAAGGGCTTCCACATTATCCAGTCGATGATCGCCATCGGCTCGGGCGGCGTGTCCGGCAAGGGCTGGACCCACGGCACGCAGGCCCACCTTGAATTCATCCCCGAACGCACCACCGACTTTATCTTCGCGGTGTTCTCCGAGGAGTTCGGCCTGACCGGCAACCTGGTGCTGATGTTCCTGTACCTGCTGCTGATCGGCCGCGGCCTGATGATCGCCGGGAACGCGCCCAACTTGTTTAGCCGCCTGCTGGCCGGCTCCATCACGATGATTTACTTTACCTACGCCTTCGTCAACATGGGCATGGTCAGCGGCATCGTGCCGGTGGTCGGCGTGCCGCTGCCGTTCATGAGCTACGGCGGTACCGCGCTGCTGACGCTGGGCCTGGGGGCGGGCATCCTGATGAGCATCCAGCGCCACCGCAAATTGGTGCAAACCTGATGCGCGTGCAGGACGGGCGGCTCGCGCCGCGGGTGTGGGGAGCGGCGGCATGACGGAGATTAAGGATACGGAGCGCGAGCTCCAGCAGTTCCGCGCCCGCATCACGTTGCTGGGGGCGATGGTGTTGCTGTGTTTTTGCCTGCTGCTGGCGCGCTTCATCTGGCTGCAGGTGGTCAAGCACAACGACTTCGCCGTCAAGGCGGAGGAGAACCGCATCGCCCTCGTACCCATCGTGCCCAATCGCGGATTGATTTTGGACCGCAACGGCGTGGTCCTGGCGCGCAACTACTCGGCCTTCACGCTGGAGATCACGCCGTCCAAGCTGACGGCGACGCTGGACGAAACCATCGACGAGCTGTCCAAGCTGGTCGAGATCGAGGTCAAGGACCGCAAGCGCTTCAAGAAGCTGCTGGAGGAATCCAAGGGCTTCGAGGGCGTGCCGCTGCGCACCCGCCTGACCGACGAGGAAGTGGCGCGCTTCTCGGCGCAGCGTTTCCGCTTCCCCGGCGTGGAGGTGCAGGCGCGCCTGTTCCGCCAGTACCCGCTGGGCGAGACGGCGTCGCACGTGATCGGCTTTATCGGCCGCGTCAGCCGCGCCGAGGCCATGGCCATCGCGGACGCCGACGATGCCGCCAACTACAAGGGCACCGACCATATCGGCAAGGAAGGCCTGGAGAAGAGCTACGAGAAGCAGCTGCACGGCACCACCGGCTACGAGGAAGTGGAAGTGTCTGCGGGCGGCCGCGCCGTCCGCACCTTGTCGCGCACGGCGGCGGTGGCGGGCAGTAACCTGATCCTGTCGATCGACATCGAGCTGCAGAAAGTGGTGGAGGAAGCCTTCGGCGAGCGGCGCGGCGCGCTGGTGGCGATCGAGCCGTCCACCGGCGACATCCTGGCCTACGTGTCGCGGCCCGGCTACGATCCTAACCTGTTCGTCGATGGTATCGACGCGCAGAGCTGGAACGACCTCAATACCTCGCTGGACCGGCCGATGGTGAACCGTCCCCTGTCCGGCACCTATGCGCCGGGTTCGACCTTCAAGCCCTTCATGGCGCTGGCCGCGCTGGAGCTGGGCAAGCGCACGCCAAGCCAGGTGACCTATGATCCGGGCTTCTATAACCTCGGCGGCCACCAATTCCGCGACGACGTGGTTGGCGGCCACGGCGCGGTGGACATGCACAAGTCCATCGTCGTCTCCTGCAATACCTACTACTACGCGTTGGGCCACGACATGGGCATCGACGCTATTCACGATTTCATGAAGCCGTTCGGCTTCGGCCAGCAGACCGGCATCGACCTGGAGAACGAAAAGACCGGGGTGCTGCCTTCGCAGGAGTGGAAACGCAAGCGGTTCAAGGGTGCGGCAGGGAAGTGGGTAGGTGGTGATACCATCTCGGTCAGCAACGGTTCCGGCTACAACGCCTACACGCCTTTGCAGATCGCGCACGCGGTGGCCAACCTGGCCAACAACGGCGTGGTGATGAAGCCGCACCTGGTCAAGATTGTGGAAGACAGCACGACGCGCAGCCGCAAACTGACGGTGCCCAAGGAGAGCTATCGGATCCCGCTGAAGCAGGAGAATATCGATTTTGTCAAGAATGCCATGGTCGGCGTGACCACGGAAGCGGGAGGCACCGGCGTGCGCGCCTTCGCCGGCGCCGGCTACACGGTGGGCGGCAAAACCGGCACCGCGCAGGTGATCACGATCCGCTCGGGCGAGAAGTACAACGCCGCCAGGCTGGCCGAGCGCCTGCGCGACAACGCGCTGTTTACCGCGTTCGCGCCGGCGGACAAGCCGCGCATCGTGCTGGCGCTGGTGGTGGAAAACGCCGGCAAGGGCGGCGCGGAAGCGGCGCCGATCGCCCGCAAGGCGCTGGACTACTACCTGCTGGGCAAGCGCCCGGCCGAAAAAGACACCACCAAGGTGCCGAAGGAAGACGCCGAGACGGTGCTGCCGGTGGAAGGGCAGACGCTGGAAGAGCAGGCCGCGGCGGCCGAATTCGAACGGCGCGCTCCGGCGGCGCCTGCGGCACCGCCTGCACCAGCGGCACCAGCGGCACCAACCGCGCCTGCTCCGGCAGCCGCGCCGCCGACCGTGCAGCCAGTGCCGCCGGCGCGTAAAAAATCGTAAGGATGAAGTGATGCGTATGACCCGTAGCCGTATTTTGAATGTCTGCACCACGCTGGCCATGCTGGCGCTGGTCGGCTGCGGCACCGCGCCGACGGTCACCGATACCGGCACGCTGTCCAAGACGCCCCGTACCTCCAAGCCGGTGATCAAGGCGCCGTCCAACGCCAAGCCCGATGGCGGCCTGCCGGCGCTGCCGCCGGCGAATTCGGGACGTGGCGGCTACTACCAGGATGACGGTCCCGGTGACGCGCCGCCCGCCAACCTGGCCGACGTGCCGGACGCCGACGTGCGCAACGATCCGCTGCTGCCGTACTCCAACCGTCCCTACGTCGTTTTCGGCAAGACCTACACACCGATCACCGGCAACCAGCCGTTCACGCAGATCGGCATCGGCAGCTGGTACGGCAAGAAGTTCCACGGCCAGCGCACCTCGTCCGGCGAGATCTACGACATGTACAAGATGACGGCCGCGCATCCGACGCTGCCGATTCCTTCCTACGCGCGGTTGACGAACCTGGTGAGCGGTGCCGTGGTTATCGTGCGCATCAACGACCGCGGGCCGTTCCACGCCAACCGCGCCATCGACGTGTCGTACACGGCGGCGCTCAAACTCGGCCTGCTGGGCAAGGGCAGCCACGAACTCCAGATCGAACGCATCCTGCCGGATGAAGTGGACCGCATGCTGGCCACGCGGGCCGGCGTTTCGGGTACGGTGTCGCCGCGCCTGCAGTCGCAGTCGTCGTCGCAGAAGGCGTCGCCGGGTGGCCTGGGTGGCGGCCCGCTGTTGCTCACGCCATCGACAACCTTGAGCGGCGAGCCGCTGGTGTTGGCGCCGAAGGCCATGCCGGCAGCGGCATCCTCCGATGCTGCTGCGGCGGCGGTGATGCTGACCGACCGCGCGCCGGCCGATGCCGAAACACTGGCCGCCAGCACCGCCAAGGGCGGCTTCTACCTGCAACTGGGCGCCTACTCGCGCGCCGAGAACGCGGAAGCGGTGCGCGGCAAATTGTCCGGCAAGGGATTGAATGGGCTGGAAGTCGTGCAAGGCGGCGCCGTGCATCGCCTGTTCACCGGACCGTTCGCGACCCGCCAGGAAGCGCTCCAGGCGGCGCAAGGCTTGCCGTCAGCGTTGCACCTCAAGCCCATCGTCGTCCAGCGCTGATCCGATCACAGGACCGGCCACAATACGGCGGCGGTTGTCGCCACCTCGACCAGGTCGACGGCCAGCATGTAGGCCGCCGACAAGCGTCCCTGCATGTATGCGCCCAGCGCCCAGAAGCCTCCCATCGCCGCTGTAATCGCCAGCGCGGAACGCGCGTAGGACAGCGCCGCCGAATGCCACAGGCACGCGGCGGTGGCCGTCACGCAAAGGCCGAACTGCGCCGCCGCCATGCAGCGCTTCCGCGCCGTCAGCGGCGGATCATAGCTTTGCCTGGCGGCCTCCAGGTCGAACGGCTTGCCTGGCAGCGCGAGTTCGGCGGGCCGCCAGCCAGGAGGCTTCAACCAGATCTTCACTTTGTCGGACCAACGCCCGGCCTGCCGGGACAGGTTCAGCAAGACCCAGTATTCCGACACGATGGCCCAGGCAGGGTCCCAGCTGTTCAACGGACTGCGCGTGCCGTACACGCACGGCTCCCGCTCCTCGGCGAAGGTGCCGAACATGCGGTCCCAGATGACCAGCATGCCGCCATAATTCTTGTCGAGGTATTGGTCGTTCACCGCGTGATGCACGCGATGGTTGGATGGCGAGGAAAACACGCGATCGAACCAGCCGAGTCTTCCGATATGTTCGGTGTGTATCCAGAACTGATACAGCAGCACGATCAGGCCGGCCACCGCGAACTGCTCCGGCGGCACGCCCAGCAGCGCCATCGGCAGATAGAAGGCCCAGCCGATGAAGATCACCGAGCTTTCCTGCCGCAGCGCGGTGGAGAAATTGAAGTCCTGGCTTTGATGGTGGACCTGGTGCGCGGCCCACATGACGGCGCACTCGTGGCCCATGCGGTGCAGCCAGTAGTCGCAAAAATCGAACAGCACGACGGCGGCGATCCAGCCGTACCACGCCGGCCAAAACTCCGTGAACGACACCAGGCGGACCTTGTCGAACACCCAGGCATAGAGGCCGATCTGAAACAGCTGCGTGAGCACCGCGACGAGTTGGCTGATCAAGCCCTGACTGAGGCTGCTCAGCGCGTCGTTGAGGCGATACGTATTGCGCCGTTTCGCCCACCCATACGCGAATTCCGCCACCATCAGCAGGAAAAATACGGGGAAGATCAGGACGATGAATTGTTCCATATTGAAGGCAGCATTGAAAGTAAGCCGATAGTTTGCCAGATTATCCTGAATGCGGCTGGAGGCGCCGCGGACGCTAGTCCGCCGACAGCAATTGCGCCAGCCGCTCGGTGCGGAAGCGCTCGACGACAAATTCCACGAAGGCCCGCGTCTTGGCCGGCAGGAGCTTCTGCGCCGGATAGTAGATCGATACGGCGCCGCCATCCACATGCCATCCGGGCAGCACGCGCACCAGCGTGCCCGCTTCCAGATGCGCCAGCGATTCCGAGTAGTTGATCAAGGCGATGCCCAGGCCCAGGGCCGCCGCGTCGCAGGCCGCGCCGGGATCGCTCATCGTCATGCGGACGCGCAGCGTGATGGGCGCTTGCTGCTTGCTGCGGTTGGTCAGCGCCCACGGGCGTATCCGCCCCGTTTGCGGTGAACGAATCAGAATGCCGTCATGTTCATGCAGGTCGGCGGGCGATTTCGGCGCACGATGTTCTGCCAGGTAGGCGGGCGACGCCACCAGCACCCGGTTCGCCGGCGCCAGCCTGCGCGCCACCACGCCGGGCGACAAGTCGATTCCGCCGCCCAGCGCGGCGTCGAAGCTTTGCGCGATCAGGTCCACCGGACGGTTGTCGAAAGCCCAGTCGGGCGAGATGGCGGGATAGCGCTGCAAAAATTCGCCCAGCATCGGCACGATGTACTGGCGGCCAAAATTGACCGGCATGCTGACCCGCAGCGTGCCGGCAGGCTGGCCGCCGGCGCTGGCCAGGTTGGCGACCGCGTTCTGTATCGTCGACAGGCTGCCGCCCACTTCGTCGAGGAACTGCTGTCCGGCCTCCGTCAGCGACAGGCTGCGCGTGCTGCGCTGGAACAGGCGCACGCCCAGCCGCCCCTCCAGCCGCGCGATGTTCTTGCCGACGGCGGCCGGCGTCAGGCCGAGCCGGCGCGCGGCTTCGGAGAAACTGCCCGCTTCGGCGCTGCGCACGAAGCACTCGATGCTGATCATGGTTTCCATGGCTTTTATTTTAAACCAAATGGATCAACTGCTTATAGCGATTACCGTCTAGTCACGACATAATTCGAGGCGGATACTGAAGGCTCCAAATCACCAACAGGAGCTTCACATGAACAACGGTAAAATCGCATTTGTACAGGGCGGCTCGCGCGGCATCGGCGCGGCCATCGCAAAACGGCTGGCGCACGACGGCGCCACCGTGGTGCTGACGTATTCCAGTTCGGCCGACAGGGCCGCGCAAGTAGTGGCGGAGATCGAAGCCGCAGGCGGCAAGGCGCAAGCCGTCAAAGCCGACAGCGCCGACGCCTCCGCGCTGAAAGCCGCCATCCGCAACGCGGCGGAAGCCCACGGCCGCATCGACATCCTGGTCAACAACGCCGGCGTGCTGGCGATCGCGCCGCTGGAAGACTTCACGCTGGAGGATTTCGACCGCACGCTGGCCGTCAACGTGCGCAGTGTATTCGTGGCGACCCAGGAAGCCGCGCGCCACATGGGGCAGGGCGGGCGGGTGATCACCATCGGCAGCACCAATGCCGATCGCATGCCGTTCGCCGGCGGCGCGACCTACGCGATGAGCAAGTCGGCGCTGGTCGGCCTGACCAAGGGCCTGGCCCGCGACCTCGGACCACGCGGCATCACTGTCAACAACGTGCAGCCAGGCCCGGTCGATACCGAGATGAACCCGGACGGCAGCGATTTCGCCGGCGCCCTGAAAGCCATGATGGCCTTGCCGCGCTATGGTTCGGTGGAGGAAATCGCCGGTTTCGTGTCGTACCTGGCGGGGCCGGAAGCCGGCTACATCACCGGCGCCAGCCTGTCGATAGACGGCGGTTTCGGCGCGTGATGCGGTAACACAGTCCGGCGGCCTTCCTGCCGGTGATAATCCACGCATTTTTTGACGCGGCGGGATGCTAAGCTTCCCGCCGCGGCATTCCATCAACTCCGGCGACGCGTTGTCGTGACGCTGTCGTGCCTGCGTCGTGCCCCTGTCGTGGCGCGTTTCAATCCATTGGTCATACTGGCGGCTCCGCAGAAGGAGATATTTATGTCGATTCAAAAAATGCGCCTCAAACGAGGTTGGTCGCAACAACAGCTGGCGGATGCCAGCGGTTTAAGTTCCCGCACCGTTCAACGGATCGAGTCTGGTCATCCTGGCAGTGTGGAGTCGCTAAAGTCTATCGCTGCGGTCTTTGACGTTGATTTTTCAACCCTTACCAAGGACGTAATCATGGCAGACGACAGCATCACCGCCCAAACCACCCAGGAACGCATCGCCTTTAAAAGGGTGCGGCGTGTCCGCGACTATTATTTGCATCTGCTGATGTATTTGGTGGTCAATCTCGGGTGCATCGCGGTTAACCTTCTAACGACGCCCGCGAAGATCTGGTTTATCGGATTGACTTTGTTCTGGGGGCTCGGCCTGCTGGCCCATACGTTGACGGTTTTCGTCTTCGATAAATACTTCAACGGCCAGTGGGAACGCGCCCAGGTGGAGAAGTTCCTGGGCCGGCCGCTGTAGGCGGCCATGGGGGACCATGTGCTACATCAATGGTCCCCCTGAGTTCGCTGGCTAGACTGGAATTCCACTAACGATGGAGGTAATCATGGAAATCCAGGACGATACCGATGCACTGCGCAAACTGTTTGCCGAAATGAATCCCGACTCGGGCGAGGTGGAGTCGGTCCACCGGGCCGAGTTGGATCCCGAGATGGCGCTGGCGCTCATGGCCAATCCCAAGGCCGCGCTCAAGGCGATGAATATTCCGGTCAGCACCGAGTCGCGGGTGGACCTGACGATGAAGAACCGCGCCGACCGTGCGACGATGGAGCTGGGCTTCACGTCCATGGCGCGGCTGCGCCGCATCTTCATCATCGTGATCCACTACCGGAACTGCGATTCTGACATTATCATCATCGCTACCCGTTAAGCGATCACCCCAGGGCGGATTGGGACGCACAGATAGATGAAAGCGAATTTTGATGGAGATTCTTGAAGCTACCCAGTCCGAACTTGGGGATGTCGCGAGCTTGTATGCCGAAGCAGGTTATGGCGCCGCGATCGATCCGGCGGATATCGTCATCGTCGCGAAAGATTGCGGTGTGCTGGCCGGCGCGGTGCGGCTCTGCACCGAAGAGGAAGTCACGGTCCTGCGCGGCATGCAGATCCGAAGCGCGTTTCAACGGCAGGGCATCGGCTCCCGGTTGCTGGCTGCGTGCGTGCCTTTTCTGGACAGGCGGCAGGCGTTCTGCCTGCCCTACGCGCATCTGGTGACGTTTTATGCCGCCGCCGGTTTTGAGCTGGCGGCCGACGCTGAGCTACCAGATTTCCTCAAGCGGCGCCGGGATGCCTACAACGCCCAGGGGCAAAACGTTGTCGCGATGCGCCGTGCCTGATCTTACTTGCAGGCGTGGCTTTGCGCGTTCGGATAGCCGGCGCGCAGTTGCTCCAGCTTGACCTTCAGTTCCGTATCCACGTCGCGGAACTGGAAGGCCAGCAGTTTGCTGCCGCTCATGCGCGGCGCCACGCGCGCGGTGCGCACGCCTTGCTTCATCAGCGCCGCCAGCTGGTTCTGCGCCGCGCCTTCGGTCTTGAACACGCCCAGCGAAATCCCCCAGCGCAGCGGCGAATTGTCGTTCATGATGAAGTAGTTGGTCACGCCCAGCCCGCGCAGTTCGGCGGCCTTCTTGTCGGCGCCTTCCTTGCTGCCCTGCGGCGGCATATAAACGATATAGCTCGATACCTCGTTGCCCGGCAGGTTGTGGCGCGACTGGCGGTCGCCCAAGTTCAGCGGCGCCAGCTGGGTTTCGAAACGGCGCGCGTCGGCCAGCACGAAGCTGCCGATTTCCACGCAGGCCAGCACCTCTGGGGCCGGCTTGGCTGCCGCGGCGGCGCTGGCCGCGGCGGCCGTCGCGGCCGAGGCGTCGTTGGCTTTTTCGGCGGAGATGATGGCCAGCTTGCCGGCGTTGAGTTGATTGAGCATGCGCTCCGGCTCGCGCTCGTTGCCGCTGAAATGGCCGAGATAACCTTTGCCGTACGCGAACAGCGCGGCATTGATGGCGACCAGCGACCAGAAAATAAATTTCAGCACGAAGCTTCCCTTGCGAGCTTATTCGGCGCTGCCGGCGGCAGCATGCAAACCGATTAACACGATGTTCTCGACGATACGGTAAGGCACCTTCAGCATCGGCGCGATATAGGGCGCCGCGCCGCCGGAGATGATGCACTCGCTGGCGCCATGCCGCGCGTACGCATGCTCGATGGCGCCGCTCTGCGCGGCCAGGCAGCCGCTCAGGATGGCGTCGTCGGTATTGTCGGCGAATCCGTCCGGCAGCTTACCGTCTTGCGCAATTTGCGGCAACTGCGCCGTGTTGCGCGCCAGCGAGCTGGCCATCAGGCCCAGTCCCGGCAGGATCATCCCGCCCAGGAACATGCCGTCGGCCGTGATGGCGTCGATGGTGGTGGCGGTGCCGCAGTTGGCGACGATGACTTCGCGCCCGGCCGCCAGCGTGTGGCCGGCGATGGCGGCGGCGAAGCGGTCGCACCCCAGCTGCGCGGGATTGCGGTAGACGTTGGTCACGCCGGCCAGCGCGGGCAAGGAGGCAAACCATTCGATGGCCTGCTCCGGCAGGATCATGGCGGGGAAGGTCCGCTGCAGCACATACTCCAGCTGCACGCGCAGCGCGCCGCCGGCCACGTTGGCGATGACGATGCGGTCGACGCCGCGGTCGGCCACCGCTTCGCTCAGGTGCAGTTCCAGCTGCTGCAGGTCGGCGTGCATGACGGCGCCGTGGGCGATCCATGTGCCGGGCGCCGTGCCCAATTCGGCCAGCGCCCATTTGACGCGGGTGTTGCCGGCGTCGATCAGTAGAATCATGTTAGTCCGATAGAGGTGGCGAAGGTTGACGATAAGCGCAGCGAGACGTCGCCGGACAGCACTTCCGCGCGGCCTTGCTCCGTGTCGAGCATCAGGCGGCCGATGGCGTCGACGCCGGCGGCGCGGCCCTGCTGCAGCACTTTGCCGTTGTCGAGGATGACCACGTCCTGGCCGCGCCACGCGTGCAGCGCGTTCCAGCGCTCGGCGAAGGGAGCGAAGCCGGTGTCGTCGAATTCGGCCAGCACGGCGGCCAGGCGGCTGAGCAGCGCGGCCATCAGCTGGTTGCGGTCCATCTTGGCCAGCCATGGCGCGGCGGCCACTTCGCGGCCGATCTGCGCTTCCAGCTCGTCCGGCATGAGCAGGTTGATGCCGACGCCGATCACGGCCCAGATGGCGCCATCGTGGCGCGAGGTCTGGGTCTCGACCAGGATGCCGGCCAGCTTTCTACCGTCGCGCAGCAGGTCGTTGGGCCACTTGATCTGCACCGGCACGCCCAGCGAGGCGATGGTCTCGGCCAGCGCGACGCCGACCGCCATCGGCAGGCCGGACATCCGGTGCAGCGGTCCCTTGAAGCGCCAGGCCAGCGAGAACATCAGCGCGGCGCCGGGCGCGGACAGCCAGCTGCGGCCCGCGCGGCCACGGCCCGCCGTCTGGTTGCCGGCGATGCGCAGCACGGGACCGCTCAGCGTGTCGACGCGGGCCAGCAGGTCGGCGTTGGTGGAGCCGGTTTCGGTGACGGTTTCTATCGCCACGTGCGTGGCGCTGGTGGCGCAGTGGCCGTGGATGGCGGCGGCGTCGAGGCTCATGGCGCTGCCTTGCGTGGCTTGTGCGGGGCCTTGGCGAAGGCCAGGTCGTACAGTGGATTCGGCAGCATGCGCAGCACCTTGGCGACGATGCCCATCTGCCACGGGATCACCTTGTAGCTGCTGCCGGCGGCGATGGTGCGCGCGGCCTGGGCGGCGAATTTGTCGGGCGCCATCAGGAAGGGCATCGGGTAGGGATTCACCTGCGTCATCGGCGTGTCGATGTAGCCGGGGCAGATGGTGACGACGCGGATGCCGTACGGCTTGAGCTCCAGCCGCAGCGATTCGCAGTAGCTGATCACCGCCGCCTTGGAGGCGCTGTACGCTTCGGCGCCGGGCAGGCCGCGTATGCCGGCCACGCTGCCGATGCCGACCAGGCGCGCCGGCGTGCGTTGTGTTTTCATGGCCGGAATGAAGGGCGCGAAGGTGGCGGCGGTGGCCACCACGTTGGTGGCGATGACGGCTCCGAAAACGGGAATGTCTTCGGCGAACTCGGTGAGCGTGCCGACCGAGATGCCGGCGTTGGCGATCACCACGTCGATGCCGCCGGCGTGCGCCATGAAGGCCTGCGCGGCGGCGGCGATGGCGGCGTGGTCGCGCACATCGGCCGCGTAGGCGCGGTGGCGTCCGGGATTGGGGAGGGTGGCGATCAGCTGGTCCAGCATCTCGCTGCGGCGGGCCAGCAGGCCCAGTGTGGCGCCTTGCGCGGCATATTCGGCGGCGAGGGCCGCACCCAGTCCGCTTGAGGCGCCGGTGATGAAGACCCGCTCCGGCCCGGCGCCTTGCTTGTTCATCTTTATTTCTTTTCCGCTTTCGCCTTGGCGACCAGGAAGTCCATCACCTGCACGGCCTGCGCATGCAGCTCGGCTTCGGTGGTGGCGGACTTGGAGCCTTCGTTGGCCATGGTCGGCGAGGTGACGTATTTGCCGTCGATGGCGATCATTGGCCACGAGTCGACGCCGTAGGCATCCATCATCGATGCCGAGCGGCGCACGCTGCCGGCCACGCCCAGGCCGCGGTAGGTCTCGATGAACTTCTGGCGGTCCACGCCCTGCTTGGCGACGAAGTCGAACGCCATCTCGTCGCGGCTCATGCGGTTGTGGTTGACGTGCATCTCGGTGAAGATCCTGGTGTGCATGGCGTCGGTCAGCAGGCCCATGGCGCTCAGCGTGAAGAACATTTTCTCCTGCGGCAGGTCGGTGCCGCTGCGCGAGATGTGCACGCGCTTGAAGACGATGTTGTCGCCCTGTTTCTTGACCCAGGCCGACAGCGTCGGATCGAAGGCGAAGCAGTGCGGGCAGGCGTAGTCGAAGAACTCGATGACTTCGACCTTCTTGCCGCTGTCGACCGGCTGCGGCGCGGGCAGCGTCTTGAATTCGACGCCGTTCTTCGGCGCCGCCGGGGAGGCCGACGACAGGGCGGCTACGCTCAACATCAATGCACCAACCACGAATTTCATGAATCGCATCTGCATACTCCTGGCTTATTTTTGATTGCGCACGACTGCGACGTCGACGCCGTTTTCGGACAACTTGCTACGAACCTTGTTCATCGTTTCGACCTGGTTGAAGGGGCCGAGGCGCACGCGATGCAGCACGCCGGTGTCGGTGGCGCGGTCCGAGACGTTGGCCTCGAAGCCCAGCAAGGCCAGCTTGGCGCGGGCGCTCTCGGCGTCGGCGATCTCGCGGAAGGCGCCGGCCTGCAGGTAGTAGATGAATTTGTCGTCGCCGCTGTCGGCCGCGGCGGCGGTGGCCGGCTTGGCTGGCGTCGGCGCCACGTTGGTCGCGCCCGGGGGGGCGGCGGCGGCCTTCGGCTTCTCGGCCAGAGCCGGCGCCGGCGCGGCCGGCGCGGGCGTTCCCTGGATCTTGTCGACCACCGCCTGCAGCGGATCGGCCGGAGGCGGCGCTTTCGGCGGCTCCTTGGGCGTGTCCTTGGCGAAGTCCTTGGCCGCTTCGCGCACCGCGTCCTTGTTGCCGTACATCGGCTTGTTCGGATCGGCGGCCTGTCCCGCGGTCGGTTCCACCGCCTTGCTGCTACGCCCCTTGTCGGTGAAAGGCGTCGCGCCCTTGTTGATCACCAGGGCGACGACGACCGCGATCGCCAGGCCGATGATCAGGCCGATGACGATGCCGATGATGGTGTTGCCGTGCTGGCGCGAACGTGGGGTAAGGCGGGAGCGGAAATTCATTGTGCGGGATGTCCTTCGCAATTACATTTTGTTGGGAGCGGAGACGCCGATCAGCGCCAGGCCGTTGCGCAGCACCTGGCGGGTGGCGACCATCAGCGCGATACGGGCCGCCTTCAGCGCCTCGTCGTCCACCAGCACGCGCTCGGCGAAGTAGAAGCTGTGCAGGTTGGCGGCCAGGTCGCGCAGGTAGAACGCGATCTGGTGCGGGCCCAGCTCCGCTTGCGCGCGCGCCAGCGTTTCAGGGTAGGCGGCCAGGGTGGCCAGCAGCGCCGCTTCGGTCGGCGCGGTCAGCGGCGACAGGTCGACGTTGGCCAGCGAGGCTTCGTCGCCGGTCCACTGTTCCAGCATGCGGCAGATGCGCGCGTGGGCGTACTGCACGTAATACACCGGATTCTCGTCCGAGGTTTTCAGCGCGACGTCGACGTCGAACACGAATTCGGTGTCGGCCTTGCGCGAGATGAGGAAGAAGCGCACCGCGTCGCGGCCTTTTTCGATGTCGCCGCCGCCCGACCATTCGATCAGGTCGCGCACGGTCACGTAGGAGCCGGCGCGCTTGGAGATCTTGACCTCTTCGCCGCCCTTCATCACGGTGACCATCTTGTGCAGCACGTAGTCGGGGTAGCCCTGCGGGATGCCGACGTTGACCGCCTGCAGGCCGGCGCGCACGCGGGCGATGGTGCCGTGGTGGTCCGAACCCTGGACGTTGATCGCCTGGGTGTAGCCGCGCTGGAACTTGACGATGTGGTAGGCCACGTCCGGCACGAAGTAGGTGTAGGTGCCGTCCTTCTTGCGCATCACGCGGTTCTTGTCGTCGCCGTAGTCCTCGGTGCGCAGCCACAGCGCGCCGTCTTCCTCGTAGGTCTTGCCGGACTTGTTGAGCATGTCGACGGCGGCGTCGACCTTGCCGTCGGCGTACAGCGACGATTCGAGGTAGTAGTTGTCGAACTTGACGCCGAAGGCTTGCAGGTCGATGTCCTGCTCGTTGCGCAGGTAGGTCACGGCGAAGTGGCGGATCGATTCGATGTCTTCGACGTCGCCCGAGGCGGTGGCCGGCGAGCCGTCCGAGGCCGACACGGTTTTCTTCAGCTTGAAGTCTTCGGCGATGTCGGCGATGTAGTCGCCGTTGTAGGCCGATTCGGGCCATTGGGCGTCGCCCGGCTTGTAGCCGCGCAGGCGCGCCTGCACCGAGTTGGCCAGGGTCTGGATCTGCACGCCGGCGTCGTTGTAGTAGAACTCGCGGGTGACCGCGTAGCCCTGGGAGCCGAACAGCGACGACAGCGCGTCGCCCAGCGCCGCCTGGCGGCCGTGGCCCACGTGCAGCGGGCCGGTCGGGTTGGCGGAGACGAATTCGATGATGACGCTCTTGCCCTTGCCGGCATCGGCGGTGCCGAAGGCGGCGCCTTGCGCCAGCACGGCCTTGACCACGGCCTGCTTGGCGGCGGCGCTCACGCGCAGGTTGATGAAGCCCGGGCCGGCGATGTCCGCCGATTCCACCAGGCCTTTGCCGGCCGGATTGGCCAGCAGCGCGTCGACCACTTTGGTGGCCAGTTCACGCGGGTTCATTTTCAGCTGCTTGGCCAGTTGCATGGCGATGTTACAGGCCACGTCACCATGCGACGGGTCGCGCGGGCGCTCCAGCACAACGTTGGCGGCGACTTCTGTGCCGGCCAGGATGGGGGCGAGGGCGGCCTGGAACAGGGCGGTGATATCTTGTTTTTGTTGGGCGAGCATGAGCAAATTGGCGGCTGAACCGCGAGTATGAATACATCCGAAAGCGAAAACGGCCGGCGCGCTGGCACCGGCCAAACAGCGGTAATTATACTGGTTTGCCGCAGCCGGGTCACCGCAGCGGGACGCGATCGTTACAAGCGTTACAATCAGCTTCGTCCCCTAGTCATATGCACTGCTGTATACTGCGCGATCACGCCCGCACGCCAGACCTGGAATTAGCATATGAACAAGCGCCCGACGCTCTCTTTGAAGTCCCCCGCCAAGGCGGCAGCGCCCAAGCTGCGCGCCAGCCATGCGCGCGACCTGAAACCGGCGCTGCAAACCAGCTTCCAGACCGGCCTCAAGCCCGATTCGCTGGCCTACAGCCTGATCGGCGCGGCCCAGGCCGTGGCCCAGGTCCGCACCGGCACCAACCTGCCGCAGGCGCTGGCCCAGGTCTGGGCCAAGGGCGACGCCAGCCCGCAGGCGCGCGGCGCGATGCAGGACATCGCCTACCGCTGCATGCGCCAGCTGGGCCAGAGCGAGGCGCTGATCGGCCTGATGGCGCCCAAGGCGCCCGAGCCGCTGGTGGCGGCCCTGCTGGCCTGCGCGCTGGCGCTGATGACGGCGCCGGACGAGGTCCAGCCGTACGAGGAATTCACCGTGGTCGACCAGACCGTGACGGCGGCCGACGCCCATCCGGACACGGCGCGCGCCAAGGGCATGGTCAACGCCGTGCTGCGCCGCTTCCTGCGCGAGCGCCAGGCGCTGCTGGAGTCCGCGCTGATGCAGCCGGTGGCCAAGTGGAACTACCCGCAATGGTGGATCGACGCGGCCAAGGCGGCCTGGCCGCAGGACTGGCAGGGCGTGCTGGCGACCGGCAACAGCGCGCCGCCGCTCACTTTGCGCATCAACGCCCGCAAGACCACGATGGAACAATACCTGGCCACGCTGGAGGCGGCCGGCATGGCGGCCACCCGGATCGGCCCGTACGCGGTGCGCCTGGCCAAGCCGGTCGGCGTGAGCTTGATCCCCGGCTTCGCCGACGGCGTGGTGTCGGTGCAGGACGCCGGCGCCCAGCTGGCCGCGCCGCTGCTCGATGTCCAGGACGGCATGCGGTTGCTGGACGCCTGCGCCGCGCCCGGCGGCAAGACCTGCCACATCCTGGAACTGGCCGACGCCCGCGTGACCGCGCTGGACGCCGATCCCAAGCGCCTGGCGCGGGTCGGCGAGAACCTGGAACGCCTCGGCCAGCAGGCCACGCTGCGCACCGCCGACGCCCAGAGCGCCGGCTGGTGGGACGGCGTTCCCTTCGACCGCATCCTGGCCGACGTGCCGTGCACCGCGTCCGGCATCGTGCGCCGCCACCCGGATATCCGCTGGCTGCGCCGCAAGGGCGACACGCTCCAACTTGCAACACTTTCGTCCAAAATCCTCGACAACCTTTGGCAGATGCTGGCACCGGGTGGTAAATTGCTATTCGTGACATGTTCCTTGTGGCCGCAGGAATCCGAGGCGCAGGCAGCCGCGTTCGCAGTACGCAACCAGGCTGTGCGGCTCGACGCGCCGGGCCAGTTGCTCCCCGCCGGTGGCGCAGGGCAGGATCACGATGGTTTGTTCTACGCGCTGTTCCAGAAAAATGCGTAACCGTTTTGCCTGTTTAGTTGCCGACTTAGGCGCCTCTTTGCTACCGACGGACCTTTTGAGCACCGGCCCCCACGTGACATCACGATTTTTCCGCCTCCTGATCGGACCCCTGCTGCTGATGATGGCCTGCCTGCTGCCGCAGACGGCCAGTGCGGCCGACGGCGTGGAAATCCGCCGCTGGCAGATCGAGGCCAGCGACGACGGCTACCGCCTCAACGGCCGCTACGGCTTCGAGCTGACCCACGACATGGAGGACACGCTGCAATACGGCGTGACCCTGTACTTCACCACCGAGATCGAGTTCACGCGGCCGCGCTGGTACTGGTTCGACGAGAAGGCCATCGTCAAGCGCCAGACCATCAGCCTGTCCTACAACGTGCTGACCCGCCAGTACCATGTGACGGTGGACGGCAACGTGCGCCAGACCTTCTCGTCGCTGGACGACGCGCTGTTCCTGATCCGCAGCCCCAACCGCTGGCTGGTGGCGCAGCGCGGCCAGCTGGAGGTGGGCAAGACCTACAACGTCAAGCTGAGCATGGGACTGGACCCGAACTATGTGTCCAAGCCGCTCAAGGTCACGG
The DNA here is from genome assembly GCF_009857655.1 of Duganella vulcania. Taxonomy (NCBI): domain Bacteria; kingdom Pseudomonadati; phylum Pseudomonadota; class Betaproteobacteria; order Burkholderiales; family Oxalobacteraceae; genus Duganella; species Duganella vulcania. The sequence goes on along the minus strand of NZ_WWCX01000017.1, from coordinate 78,791 downwards.
CGCTCAACAGCAATGAATGGCGCCTGGCGTCCGACAAGAAAATCTTCCAGTACAAGGCGGAGTAAGTGAGCACTGCCTTGCGGTACTTCTCCGTCGTCGGCGGCGCCATCGTCAGTATCCTGCTGTTCCTGCTCGCTTCGGCGTCCGACAACTCCGGCTTCTTCGACCGCTACTACGCCTGGCTGCTGGGCCTGAACGCGGCGGTGGCCGGCGCGCTGCTGCTGCTGGTGGCGGTGTCGCTGTTCCGGCTGTACGGCCGCTACAAGAGCGGCAAGTTCGGCTCCAAGCTGATGACGCGGCTGGTGCTGCTGTTCGCCGCCATCGGCGTGCTGCCGGGGCTGGTGATCTTTTTGGTGTCGGTGCAGTTCGTCTCGCATTCGATCGATTCCTGGTTCAACGTGCCGGTCGAGGAGGCGCTGGAGTCCGGCATCAACCTCAGCCGCGCGGGCCTGGACGCGGCGCTCAAGGAACTCACGTCCACCGCCAGCCAGACCGTGCAGCAGTTGTCCGAACAGCCCTACGGCACCGAGCGCGCCGCGCTGGCCGGCCTGGTCAAGGAGCACGGCGGCATGCAGAACGCCATCATCGTCGACGGTGACGGCGGCCTGATCATCAGCGCCCGCGCCAGCCGCAGCGGCAACCTCAGCGCCGACCTGCCGACCCGCGAGATGATGGCCAAGGCCAAGGACGGCGACGGCTACGGCGCGCCCGAGGGCGGCAGCGAGCTGCGCAGCAACCTGATCAACGCGCCGGTCAATCCGCAGGACAACGCCACCCAGCTGCGGCTGCGGGTGGTGATGGCCATCCCGGACCGGGTGCAGGCCAACGGCACCCACCTGGCGCCGCGCTACCTGCAGCTGATCCAGCTGGCGCCGGCCCAGCTGGCCGCCGACGGCGAGACCATCCGCAGCGCCTATTCGGACTACAAGGAACGCTTCGTGGCGCGCGTGGGCCTGCGCAAGATGTACATCGTGACCTTGACGCTGACCCTGCTGCTGGCGGTGTTCGGCGCCATCGCCAGCGCGTTCCTGATCGCCAGCGACCTGGCCCAGCCGCTGCTGCTGCTGGCCGAGGGCACGCGCGCGGTGGCCGAGGGCGACCTGTCGCCGCGCCCCATCGTCGCCACCTCGGACGAGCTGGGCACATTGACGCAATCGTTCAACACCATGACGCGCCAGCTGTCGGACGCCCGCAGCGCGGTCGAGCGCAACCGCGCCGCGCTGCAGAACGCCAAGGCCCACCTGGAATCGGTGCTGGCCAATATGTCGGCCGGCGTGATGGTGCTGGACCACGAGTTCCACCTGATCAGCTGCAACGACTCGGTCGAGCGCATCCTGCAGCAGGCCGGCGTGACGATGATCGGCCAGAAGCTCGACCAGATCGAGGGCCTGCAGGAATTCGGCGGCGCCATCGTGGCGGCGTTCGCGGCGCAGAGCGCGCAGTCGGCGGCCGGGCGCAACCTGCAGCGCATGCACTGGCAGCGCCAGATCGAGGTGCCGCGCCGCTCGGCCAGCCTGGACGACAACGACCTGACCCTGCTCACGCGCGGCTCGCGCCTGCCGGTCGAGGGCGGCGGCAGCGGCTACCTGGTGGTGTTCGACGATATCTCGGACGTGATCTCGGCGCAGCGCTCGATCGCGTGGGGCGAGGTGGCGCGCCGGTTAGCGCACGAGATCAAGAATCCGCTGACGCCGATCCAGCTGTCGGCCGAGCGTTTGCAGATGAAGTTGGACGGCAAGCTGTCGGGGGCCGACAATGAATTGCTCAACAAGGGCACGGCCACCATCGTCAACCAGGTGGCGGCGATGAAGCGCATGGTCGACGATTTCCGCGACTACGCGCGCACCCCGCCGGCCGTGCTGGAACCGCTGGACCTGAACGCGCTGGTCGAGGAGATCCTGCATCTGTACCTGCGCGGCGAGGGCGACGACATCATCCATCCGCAGCTCACGCCCGGCCTGCCGCTGGTGATGGGCGACGCCACCCAGCTGCGCCAGGTCATCCACAACCTGCTGCAGAACGCGCAGGACGCGATGGCCGAGCTGCCGGCCGGTTCGCCGCAAGCGCACATTGACGTGATCAGCGAAGCCATTCATTATCAGGGCGCGGACGGCACCACGCGCACGGCGGTGCGGCTGGCGATCTCCGACAACGGTCCGGGCTTCGCGCCCAAGATCCTGGCGCGGGCGTTCGAGCCGTACATCACCTCGAAGGCCAAGGGCACCGGCCTGGGCCTGGCGATGGTGAAAAAAATTATCGATGAACATGGCGGACGGATCGATATCCAGAACCATGTCGATAGAAGTGGCGCGTCGGTATTGATTTTGCTGTTAAAGTTAGCACCGGCGTCGCAAAATACCTGAGAAGCACTGATTAAAAAAATCATTGCCGGCCATGAGCCGGCGAAATGAGGAAGGCAAGGGAAGATGGCAAACATTCTGGTAGTGGACGATGAAATGGGTATCCGCGAGTTGCTCTCGGAAATCTTGAGCGACGAGGGACATGCGATACAACTGGCGGAAAACGCCCAGCAGGCGCGCGAGGCGCGGGCCGGCGGCGCGCCCGACCTGGTGCTGCTCGATATCTGGATGCCGGATACCGATGGCGTCACCTTGCTCAAGGAATGGCAGCGCGACGGCTTGCTGACCATGCCGGTGATCATGATGTCGGGCCATGCGACTATCGATACGGCAGTCGAGGCGACCCGCATCGGCGCGCTCAATTTCCTGGAGAAGCCGATCGCGCTGCAAAAGCTGCTCAAGGCGGTCCAGCAGGGCCTGACCCGCGCGCAGGAGACCGTGCGCGCGCCGGCACTGGCGCCGCGTCCGGTGGCGGCGGCCCAGCCCGAGGAAGCGCAGGGCTTCAACCAGCCCAACCCGGCGGCGGCGATCTCCGTGCGCGGCGGCGCCACCGTGGCCGGCGCCGACAACCACATGTTCAACCTGTCGTTCGACCTGCCGCTGCGCGAGGCGCGCGACGCCTTCGAGCGCATGTACTTCGAGCACCACCTGGGCCGCGAAGGCGGCAGCATGACGCGCGTGGCCGAGAAGACCGGCCTGGAACGCACCCACCTGTACCGCAAGCTCAAGCAATTGGGCGTGGAGCCGGGCAAACTCGCAAAAAAGGGCGCCTGAGCCCGTGACCGGACCCATGTCCACCGGCGCTGCCCCAGTCAAGCGGGCGCCGGTGCCGACCTGGCTGGTGACGGGCTCCCGCGCCACCGAGCGCGAAGCGGCCATCGCGGCGCGCCTGGAAACAGGCGTGTCCTGCGTCGCCATCCTGGAAGGCCTGGCCGATGGCGGTTCGGCGCTGGCCTTCGACGATCCCATTCCCTACGATCCCCCACCGCAAGTGTTGCGTATCGCCCCCGGCTGTCTTCATTGCAGCGGCAATCTCATTTTGCGAGTAACATTGAACCGAGTGCTGCGCCATCCTCCCGCGCGGCTCTACATCAGCTTGGCATCGGCCGAGCACCTCGAGCTGCTGCGTTCCTGGTTGTCCGAGGCGCCCTACGGTGACTTGCTGGATTTGCAATCCGACATCGCGGCCTAAGCCCCGCCCGCTGATCGGCCTTGATTTGGCCTTGAATCGTCCGCTTTCAGCCCCATTTCGGTACTGAAGGCGCAACCGAGTAGTGTTACGCCCCCTTGTGAAAGGAAGCAACATGAACCTCATCTATAACAGCGAGCAATATAGTGTTGTCGAATTTGGCGCGGACCGTACGCTGGACGCGCTGCGTTTCGGCGGCTACGAGATTGTCGACAAAGGCGGCAAGCGCGAAATCTTCATCAACGGCATCTTGGCGCAACATTTCCGCCGCGACGTCAACGAGTTGATCGCGGGCGAGCCGACCATGGCGGAAATCGATGAATTCCTGGGCAGTTACGATGAGCTCATGAGCCAGCCGGTGCTGCTGCACTAAGCAAAGCAGGCGGCGCATGGTATGGTTCTGCTGTAACAACAGAGAACCCGACCATGTGCCAACTTCTAGGAATGAACTGCAATGTCCCGACCGACATTGTGTTCAGCTTTACCGGCTTCGCCATGCGCGGCGGCCAGACCGATACCCACCACGACGGTTGGGGCATCGCCTTTTTCGAGGGCGCCGGCGTGCGCCACTTTGTCGACCACCAGGCCGCGATCGCCTCGCCCATCGCCGAGCTGATCAAACGCTACCCGATCAAGTCCACCAACGTCATCGCCCACATCCGCAAGGCCACGCAGGGCCAGGTGGCGCTGGAGAATTGCCATCCCTTCGTGCGCGAGCTGTGGGGGCAGTACTGGGTGTTCGCCCATAACGGCGACCTGAAGGAATTCGCGCCCGTGCTCAACGGCGCCTACCACCCGGTCGGCACCACCGACAGCGAGCTGGCCTTCTGCTACATTTTGCAGCACCTGCGCGCCCGCTTCGGCGAGCAGCGCCCGCCGCTGGCCGAGTTGCGCGCCGCGCTGGCCGACATGACGCGCGAGATCGCCGGCTACGGCACCTTCAACATGCTGCTGTCGTCCGGCGGCGAGCTGTTCGCGCACTGCTCGACCAATCTGTACTACCTGGTGCGCCAGTATCCGTTCGATACGGCCAAGCTGTCGGACGAGGATGTCAGCGTGGATTTCTCGCAAGTGACCACGCCCAACGACCGCGTGGCCATCATCGTCACCCAGCCCCTGACCACCAACGAGCAGTGGACGGCCTTCGCGGCCGGCGAGCTGAAACTGTTCATCGATGGCGTTCCGCAGGCCGAAAGCTGAGCCAAATTATCCAAGACAGGGCTAGATATTGCTGTCAGAATATTAGTACGGCGAAATACAAGCCCCATGTTTTGTACTGACAGAAGCGATGATCGATCTTACCCTACACGATACCGGCCCCCGGAGCCTGCGCGTGCGCGAGTTCTATCTGGGGCGCCAGCCTATCCTGGACCGCAATCAGACCGTGTTTGGCTATGAGTTGCTTTTCCGCAACGCTCCGGTCGGCCCGGCGCACATCACCAATGAATTGTCGGCCACGGCCGCGGTGATCGCGCACGCTTCGCAACTGGGCATGGAAAAGACCATCGGCGACGCGCTCGGCTTTGTCAATGTGGACGCGGACGTCCTGATGACCGACATTTTTTCCTTCCTGCCGCGCGAAAAAGTGGTGCTGGAAGTGGCCGAAAGCATGCCGCTGACGCCGCAGGTGCTGGCGCGCATGACGGACCTGGCCAGCCACGGCTTCCGTTTCGCGCTGGACGACGTCAGCGGCGAGGGCGTCAACTTGGCCGCACTGTTGCCGCTGACCGACTATGTGAAGATGAACATGCGCGCGCTGCCGCCGTCCACGCTGGCCAGGCTGGCGCCGCGCTTCCAGCAGGACAAGAAGAAGCTGGTGGCCGAAAAGGTCGAGACGCGCGACGAATTCAAATCCTGCGTGGACCTGGGCTTCGATTACTTCCAGGGCTATTACTTCTCCAAGCCGGTCATCATGAGCGGCAAGAAGCTGTCGCCGTCGCAGCTGGCGGTGATGGAGCTGATGACCCTGGTGACCTCGGACGCGGACAACCAGGAAATCGAGCGCGCCATCAAGCGCGACGTGTCGCTGGCGCTGAACCTGCTGCGCCTGGTGAACACGCCGGCGGTCGGCGCGCGCCAGCGCATCGATTCGCTGAGCCAGGCGGTGACGATACTGGGCCGCCGCCAGTTGCAGCGCTGGCTGCAGATCATGCTGTACGCCGAGCCGAGCAAGCGCGGCCACAGCATGACGCCGCTGCTGATGCTGGCGACCACGCGCGGCCGCCTGCTGGAGCTGTTGGCCGGCAAGCTGCGCCCCAGCCACCGCCATGTGGCCGATATCGCCTTCACGGTCGGCATCATGTCGCTGATGGACACGCTGTTCGGCATGCCGATGGCCGAGATCCTGGCGCAGATCCCCGTCAACGACGAGGTGTCGCAAGCCTTGCTGCACCGCGCCGGCTTCTTCGGCGACCTGCTCAAGCTGGCCGAATGCATCGAACGCATCGAGGACATGGACGACCAGATCATGCCGGCGCTGAACGACCTTGCCATCTCCACCGATGAACTGGTGGAGCTGGAGATGTCGGCCTTCGAGTGGAGCGACAACGTGGTGCGCTACGCGCTGTAACGCACCACCGCTTCAGCTCACCGCCTGCGGACCGGTCACGTTGCGTGGCCCGCGCCCGGCCAGTGCTTGTGCAGCTCGGGATCGGTCTGCATCTCCCACAGCGCCAGCACCACCACGGCGATGCCCACCACCACCGAGTTCCACATCAGCTCGCGGTTGTCGGCGATCCGCAGCACCCACGGGGACACCGCGATCCATATCCCCACCAGCAAATTCAGCACCACAGCCCAAAAGTAGGTCTTGTACAGATCGAAGGCCGCCAGGATCGCCACCACCGCGCCGGAAATGAACGCGGTCCACGCCTGGATCGACGGTATCGGATATGCAAACACCCACGGTGAAATGAAGAACCACAGCCCTAGCAGCAGGATCACCTGATCCTGCCAGCGTTTGACGGTTGGATTGGTTGCCATATGCGCCTCCCTGGTCACAAGTCAAAATGCCGCCGGCTGGCGACGTTCATTCTTAGGCTGCCCGCAAACGTAAAAGTTCACTCGCCCGCCGCGATGGGCTTGCCATAAAAGTATCGCACCGCTATGCTTGCCGCTTATCGAAAACACACGACGGGATGGCGTATGGCATCGGTTTTACTCAGCGTGAATCAGGTCTCCAAATCGTATGGCGCGCGCAAGGCGGTCGACGGCGTGTCGTTCCAGGTGCAGCAGGGCCAGACCATTGGCCTGATCGGCCCCAACGGCGCCGGCAAGTCCACCACGGTCGGCATGATCTGCGGCCTGCTGCGCAGCGACAGCGGCGGCATCGTCATGGATGGCGAGGCTATTGGCCAGGGGCCCAGCGAGGCCAAGCGCAAGATCGGTTTCGTGCCGCAGGACCTGGCGCTGTACGAGGACCTGTCGTCGCTGGAAAACCTCAAGCTGTTCGGCGCGCTGTACGGTCTCAAGGGCGCGCTGTTGAAGCAGCGTTGCGAACAGGCGCTGGCGCTGGTCAACCTGGCCGACCGCGCCAACGACAAGCCGTCCACCTATTCCGGCGGCATGAAGCGGCGCCTGAACATCGCCGCCGCGCTGCTGCACGATCCGCAGTTGCTGATCCTTGACGAGCCCACCGTCGGCGTCGATCCGCAAAGCCGCAACGCCATCTTCGACACGCTGGAGACGCTGAAGGCGCAGGGCCGCTCGCTGATCTACACCAGCCACTACATGGAGGAAGTGGAGCGGCTGGCCGACCACATCGTCATCATCGACCACGGCAAGGTGCTGGCCGATGAAACCCCGGCCGCGCTGTACCACCGCTTGCCGGCGCAGGCCGCCTTGCACGCCGAGCTGGCCGCCGCGCCGCCGGCCGCGCTGCTGTCGGGCGTGCGGGCGCTGCCCGGCGTGACCGGCGTGCAGGGCGAGGGCAACGCGCTCGACATCGGCCTGGCCGACGCCACGCACGCGCCAGCCACGCTGGCCTGGCTGGTGGAGCAGGGCGTCACGCTGCTGCACTTCGCCACCGCCAAGACCTCGCTGGAAAACATCTTCCTCAACCTGACCGGCCGCAGCCTGCGCGACTGATAGGAATCCCCATGACTGCATTGATCGCCCTGGTCCGCAAGGACCTGATCCTCTACATCAACGACAAGCGCGCGCTGATGCTGCACCTGCTGATGCCGGTCATCCTGGCGGCGTTCTTCGGCTCGCTGTTCGGCGGCGGCTCGGAGGCCAAGACCAGCAAGATCGACGTGGGCCTGGTGCAGCTGGACCAGTCCGACAGCGGCAAGAAAATCGCGGCCGGCCTGAAAGCCGACAGCGCGCTCAATATCGTCGAGCTGAGCGCCGACGACGCCAAGGCCAAGGTCCGCGCCGGCAAGCTGCCGGTGGCGGTGGTGATCCCCGACGGCTTCGGCGAACAGGCGGCCGACGCGCTGTTCGGCGGCCGGAACAAGCCGCAGCTGCCGGTCTACTACGACCCGTCGCAATCGACCGTGCTGGCCATGGTCAAGGGCCTGTTGACGCAGCAGGTGATGCAGGTGACCAGCGCCGCCGTCATCAGTCCCAAGGGCGCCAGGACCACCGAGAAGCAGCTGGCCGCGCTGCGCGCCAGCACCGACAACAATCCCGATAACGCGCAGTTGAGCGACTTCCTCACCAGCCTGAAGAAGTTCCAGGACCAGCGCGCCGCCGCCGAGGCCGAGAGGGAAGCCGCCGCCAAGGTCAGCGGCAAGCCGGCACCGGCCGCCGAGCCGGTCGGCATGACCATGCCCTACACCACGCAGGACCAGGCGCTCAGCAGCGGTCCCAAGTACAACGGCTACGCGCACTCGTTCGCCGGCATGGGCGTGCAGTTCATCCTGTTCATGGGCATCGACATGGGCGTGGGCATTTTGCTGGCGCGCCGCACCGGTGTCTGGAACCGCCTGCTGGCGGCGCCGGTGTCGCTGACCACCGTGCTGGGCGGGCGCGCCATCTCCGGCGCGCTGATCGCCATGGGCCTGATGTGCGCGATGTTCCTTTGCGCCATGCTGATCTTCAAGGTCGAGATCGGCAGCCTGGGCGGCTTCCTCGGCATCGCGGCCAGCTTCTCGCTGATGACGGCGGCGTTCGGCCTGCTGATCGCCGCCTTCGGCAAGACGCCGGAAGCGGCGCGCGGCATCGCCGTTTTCGCCACGCTGATCATGGTGATGCTGGGCGGCGCCTGGGTGCCGTCGTTTGTCTTCCCGGAATGGGTGCAGCAGTTCACGCTGGTGGTGCCGACCCGCTGGGCGATCGATGGCTTCGACGCCGTCACCTGGCGCGGCCTGGGCCTGGAGGGCGCGCTGATGCCGATCGCCGTGCAACTGGGCTTCGCGGCCGTGTTTGGCGGCATCGCCGGTTGGAAATTCCTCAGCGACCACAAGTAGCATGCCGCGTTAAAGTTTCCGTAAATCAATCCGATACATAAGGATACAAATCGTTTTGTGAGTTTTTTGAATGCCGTTATCCGTCAGAGCGCTGATCGCGCATTGCGTGAACCAGGTGATCCGTCAGTATTACCCCGAGCAATATTGTTCGTTGTGCCACGTTTACGCTGTCATCGGCTCCAACCTGGCCAGCATCGTGCTGGGGCGGGTGTACCGGCCGGTGGCGGGACTGGCCGCGGTCGATTGCGGCGGCGGCCAGTTGATGCGCATGATGGATAACTCGGCCTTCGCCAATCCGGCCGGCGGCTCCTATCACTGCTGGATCGAATCGGCCGATGACCTGGTCGCCGAGTGCGAGGTGATTGATTTGACGTTCCGCCACAACCACGTCTACGCGGTCAAGAACGGCTACGGCTGGCAGCGCGAACTGCCGCCGGATTTCCTGTGGGGGCCGCGCAGCGACATCGTGGTGCAGGCGCCGCCCGACGCGATTCCGTCGGCCTTCCCGGACGGCACCGTATGGCTGCACGAAACCGACGAGGGCTGGCAGTGGATGACGCAGCAATTGCTGGCGCATCAGAACGCCTTCGTGGCGCTGACGGCGGAGGCCTTGAGACTATTCCAGGCCAGCCTGCCGCCGGACTCCAGGCTGCTGCCGCAGCCGGCCGAGGCGCTGGCCACCATGGCGGTGGCCGAACTCTGAATCAGGACAGGTTGGGCGCCAGCCAGCGTTCCACCTCGGCCTTGTCCACGTGGCGGCGGGCGGCCATGTCGTTCACCTGATCCTCGCCGATTTTCCCCACCACGAAGTACTTCGATTCCGGGTGCGCGAAGTAGAAGCCCGATACCGCCGCGCCGGGATACATCGCGTAGGACTCGGTCAGCACCATGCCGATTTCCTCGGCCTGCATGGTGTTGAACATCTCGCGCTTGACGGTGTGCTCCGGGCAGGCCGGGTAGCCTGGCGCCGGGCGGATGCCGACATACTTCTCGGCGATCATGTCGTCGTTGCTCAGCGCCTCGCCGGCGGCATAGCCCCACAGGTCGGTGCGCACGCGCTCGTGCAGGTATTCGGCGAAGGCTTCGGCCAGGCGGTCTGCCAAGGACTTGAGCATGATCGACGAGTAGTCGTCGTGCGCGTCCTCGAAGCGCTGCTCGTACTTCTCGATGCCCAGGCCGGCCGTCACGGCGAACATGCCAATGTAGTCCTTGATGCCCGACTCTTTAGACGCGATGAAATCGGCCAGGCACTGGTTCGGGCGCTGCACGCCGTCCACCACCGGCTTGACGCCTTGCTGGCGCAGGCCGTAGTAGGTGAAGTCGACGGTGCTGCGGGTGTCGTCGGTGTAGATCTCGATGTCGTCGTCGTTGACGCTGTTGGCCGGCAGCAGCGAGACCACGCCGTTGGCGGTCAGCCAGCGGCCGTCGATCAGCTTCTTCAGCAGCGCCTGGCCTTCGGCGTACACCTTGGTCGCTGCCTCGCCGACCACTTCGTCGGTCAGGATGGCGGGGAAGGGGCCGGCCAAATCCCAGGTCTGGAAGAACGGACCCCAGTCGATGTACTTGGCGATGGTGGCCAGGTCGACGTTCTTGAACTCGCGGCGGCCGATGAACTTCGGCTTGACCGGCGCGAACGACAGCTTCATCTTGTTGGCGCGCGCATCCTTCAGCGACAGCATCGGCAGCGCCTTCTTGTTGGCGTGCTGTTCGCGGATGCGCACGTAGTCCTGCTCGATCTCGTCGATGTACTGCTGGCGGCTTTCGGGCGTCAGCAGCGACTGCGCCACCGACACCGAACGCGAGGCGTCCGGCACGTACACCACCGGGCCCTCGTAGTTGTGGGCGATCTTGACGGCGGTGTGGGCGCGGCTGGTGGTGGCGCCGCCGATCAGCAGCGGGATCTTCATCATGCGGAAATGCTCGTCGCGCTGCATTTCCTTGGCCACGTGGGCCATCTCTTCCAGCGATGGCGTGATCAGGCCGGACAGGCCGATGATGTCGGCGTTTTCCAGCTTGGCGCGCGCCAGGATCTCGGAGCAGGGCACCATCACGCCCATGTTCACCACTTCGAAGTTATTACACTGCAGGACCACCGAGACGATGTTCTTGCCGATGTCGTGCACGTCGCCCTTGACGGTGGCGATGACGATCTTGCCCTTCGGTTTGGCGACGATGCCGGTGCGTTCTTCCTCGGCCTTCTTCTCCTCCTCGATGTAGGGGATCAGGTGGGCCACGGCCTGCTTCATCACGCGCGCCGACTTGACCACCTGCGGCAGGAACATCTTGCCCTGTCCGAACAGGTCGCCGACGATGTTCATGCCGTCCATCAGCGGGCCTTCGATCACGTGGATCGGACGGCCGTTGGCGGCCAGCACCTGCTGGCGCATCTCCTCGGTGTCCTCGGTGATGAACTGGGTGATGCCATGCACCAGCGCGTGCGCCAGGCGCTTCTCGACCGGGGCGTTGCGCCATTCGAGGTTCTGCGCGTCCTGCTTGCCGGCGCCGGCCTTCAGGGTGCCGGCGATGTCGATCATGCGTTCGGTGGCGTCCTCGCGGCGGTTTAGCACCACGTCCTCGACGCGCTCGCGCAGCTCGGCCGGCAGGTCGTCGTACACGCCCACCATGCCGGCGTTGACGATCCCCATGGTCATGCCGGCCTTGATGGCGTGGTACAGGAACACGGTGTGGATCGCCTCGCGTGCCGGGTCGTTGCCGCGGAAGGAGAACGACACGTTCGACACGCCGCCCGAGATCTTCGCGTGCGGCAGGTTGTCCTTGATCCAGCGGGTGGCGTTGATGAAGTCCACCGCGTAGTTGTTGTGCTCTTCGATGCCGGTGGCGATGGCGAAGATGTTCGGGTCGAAGATGATGTCTTCCGGCGGGAAGCCGACCGTGTTCACCAGCAGCTTGTAGGCGCGTTCGCAGATTTCGATCTTGCGCTCGAAGGTGTCGGCCTGGCCTTTTTCGTCGAAGGCCATGACGATGACGGCGGCGCCGTAGCTCAGGCACAGCTTGGCCTGGCGGATGAATTCCGCCTCGCCTTCCTTCATCGAGATCGAGTTGACGATGGACTTGCCCTGCACGCACTTCAGGCCCGCCTCGATCACCGGCCATTTCGACGAGTCGATCATGATGGGCACGCGCGAGATGTCCGGTTCGGAGGCGATCAGGTTCAGGAAGCGCGTCATGGCCGCCTGCGAGTCGAGCATCGCCTCGTCCATGTTGATGTCGATGACCTGGGCGCCGTTTTCCACCTGCTGGCGGGCCACGCTGAGCGCTTCGTCGTACTGCTCGTTGAGAATCATGCGCGCGAAGGCCTTGGAGCCGGTGACGTTGGTGCGCTCGCCGACGTTGACGAACAGCGAGTCGTCGTCGATGGTGAACGGCTCCAGGCCGGACAGGCGCTGCGCCACCGGCACCTGCGGCACGGTGCGCGGCTTGACCGTGGCGAGGATCTCGCCGATGGCCTTGATGTGGTCCGGCGTGGTGCCGCAGCAGCCGCCGGCGACGTTGATGAAGCCCGCCTCGGCGAACTCCTTCAGCAGCGCGGACGTATCGGCCGGCAGTTCGTCGAAGCCGGTGTCGCTCATCGGGTTGGGCAGGCCGGCGTTGGGATAGATGCAGACGAAGGTGTCGGCGATCTGCGACAGCTCCTCGGCGTAGGGGCGCATCAGCGCCGCGCCCAGCGCGCAATTGAGGCCGATGGTCAGTGGCTTGGCGTGGCGCACCGAGTTCCAGAACGCCGGCACGGTCTGGCCGGACAGGATGCGGCCGGAGGCGTCGGTCACGGTGCCGGAGATCATCAGCGGCAGGCGTGGCACGCCGGGGTTCTCTTCGTAGAATTTGTCGATCGCGAACAGCGCGGCCTTGCAGTTCAGGGTGTCGAAGATGGTCTCGACCAGCAGCACGTCGACGCCGCCTTCGATCAGGCCCTTGGTCTGCTCGTGGTAAGCGTCGACCAGCTGGTCGAAGGTGATGTTTCGGGCGGCGGGGTCGTTCACGTCCGGCGAGATCGACGCGGTCTTGGGCGTCGGCCCGAGCGCGCCGGCCACGAAGCGCGGCTTGTCGGCGCTGGTGTACTTGTCGCAGGCGGCGCGCGCCAGCTTGGCCGCTTGCACGTTCATCTCGTAGGCCAGGTGGCCCATGTGATAGTCGTCCTGCGCGATGGTGGTGGCGCCGAAGGTGTTGGTTTCGATCAGGTCGGCGCCGCCGGCCAGGTAGCGCTCGTGGATCTCCTGGATCACTTGCGGCTGGGTCAGCGTCAGCAGCTCGTTGTTCCCCTTGACGAACAGCTCGCGCGCGCCGCTGTCGGCCGGCGCAGCGAAGTCGATGAACCGGCCGTTAGGGCCGCCGCGGTAGGCGGTTTCGTCCAGCTTGTACTGCTGGATGATGGTGCCCATCGCGCCGTCGAGGATCATGATGCGGCGCGCAAGGATCTCGCGCAGCTGGGCATCGGTCTTGGACATGACGGGGCGGGACACGTTGTTATTCATTTGTTACTTTCTGAGGTCGTGGGCGAGCGCGCCGGGGATGGCTGGCGGCCTAAAATTATACGGCATCACGGAACTTGCTTCAGCGGACTGCCGCAACGCAGCAACAATCTGCCAAATTTGCTTGCTTTTACATCGCGCCGCTTTGCGACACAGTGTGATACCCAGGCACTACAGTGCGCAATCCTCCTGCAACATGGCGCCGGGAGAATGGGCTTTCCTCCATTCACCGCGCGCCACGATGAAAATCTCCGTCATAATTTCGGCGCACCGCAAAGGGCGCGAGCTCGAATGCGTGCTGACCGGCTACGCCATGCAAAGCCGCAGGCCCGACCAGGTCATTATCGCGCAGGACGGTCGTGATCCGGCGATCGGCGCCGCGCTGGAGGCGGTGCGGCGGCGCGGCTGGGCCATTCCGCTGCTGTACCAGAACCAGGAGCAGCGCGGCTTCGGCAAGTACCGCGCCCTCAACCGCGCGGTATTGGCCGCCACCGGCGACCTGCTGCTGTTCACCGACGGCGACTGCGTCCCGCGCGACGACTATGTGGCCAACTTCGTGCGGCTGATGCGGGGCGGGATTTTCTTGTCGGGAGGAAGCCACGTCAGCATCCCGGAAGCCTACCATCTGCGGCACGACCTGCTGGAGGCGGTGCGCGACCAGAGCTTGTTCGATTACCGCTACCTGAGCGCGATACCCGGCTTTTGCAAGAGCGCCAGCCGGCTCACGCGCAAGCGCTGGCTGGCCCGCGCGCTGGACCTGCTCACGCAGCGCAACGCCTTCAGCGGCTCCAACAGCTGCGCCTGGCGCGACGACGTGCTGGCGGTAGGCGGCTTCGACGAGCGGATGGCCTACGGAGGCGGCGACCTGAACATGGGCTTGCGGTTGAACCACATCGGCGTGCGCGGCGTGCGGGCGCGACATACGCTGGTCAGCCTGCACCTGGACCATGAGCGCAGCTACTACTGCGCCGACAAGGAGCGCGCCAACCACGACTGGAACCGGCAAGTACGCCAAAGCCGCCTGGTGCTGCCGCGCGAGTCGCAAATTTGCGAAAGCTTTGCCCAACTTGTCTGAGGCGTACCGCTGATCTACCGCAAGTGAGCACCCAGCAGCCGCGCGCACACTTTTGATGGCGCGCGCAAGTACTGCGCGTTCTATACTGTGATGGAGCGACTATGCTCTATGAATGGGACGAGCGTAAAAATCAGCGCAACATCAAGAAGCACGGGGTCAGTTTTGAAGACGCTTCCGCTATTTTTGAGCATACGACGCTGACCTATTTTGACCCCAATGCTGGGCATGACGAGGACCGCTACATCGCCATCGGACTTAGCGGCGTCCGCATGTTGACGGTTGTTTTTACAGAGCGGGGCGACGATACCGTCAGAATTATCTCGGCCAGAATGTCGTCGCCGTCCGAGGAGAAGCGATATGAACGAGGCTATTGATTTCAGCGATATTCCCGAGCTTGATGACGAGTACTGCAAGGACGGGAAGATGCGGCCGCCGCTGACGCAAAAGAATACGGTACTTTTGGATCACGATATCTACGAGTGGTTCAAAAGTAAGGGGCCGGACTATCAGCAGCGGATTAATTTACTGTTGCGTAGCCATATGAAGCAGTAACGGGCCGGACGGAAAACTCCTATCTCGGCGTTGCGCCGGCGAAGAACATTTCGGTGGCGCGCTTGACCATCGCGCGGATTTCCGGCTGCGACAGCGGTGGCGGGTTGCGCTGGTACAGGCGCACGTCGGCTTCCGCCGTCAGCAGCGCCAGGAACTGTTGCGCGGTCACCGGCGGATCGGCCCGGCGGATGTCGCCGCGCTCCATGGCGCCCGACAGCACCGCCGCCAGCGTTTCCACCGAAGTCCTGGGGCCGGCGTCGTAGAACAGCTGGCCGACGTCGGAGCGGCCCGCTTCGGCCACCACCATGCGGTACACCGCCAGCGCGCTCTTGTCGTTGCCCATCACGCCCAGCATCCGCTCGCCGAAATGCTCCAGCGCCGCCTCCAGCCCGGCCAGGCTGGTCGGCGCGGTCGATAATTCCCGCGTCGCGTCGGCCAGGTGGCCGGTGGCGCACGATTCCACCACCGCCATGAACAGCGCCTCCTTGGACGGGAAGTAGCCGTACAGCGTGACCTTCGATCCTCCCCAGCGCTTCGCCACCTCGCTCATCGTCGCGCCTTCATAACCTGCCTCCTGAAACAGCGCATCGGCTGCCTCGACGATGGCCTTGCGGCGCGCCTCGGTACGTACCTTCATTCCTGCTCCATATCTGAACCCCGTCGTACATTTTATGCGCAAAACACGCTTGACAGTAGTGGCTGATCATTCAATACTGTACGCATGTGTTCAGTTTTGGAAATCCTGGACGCCCGCCTTCTTCCCCTTCAAATAAGGTCTCGCCATGCACTCATCGCTCAAAATGCAGCTTCCGCTCGTCCTCGTCCTGTGCGGCGCCATCGCCGGTTGTGCCACCACCCAGCCGGTCCCATATGGCGGACTGGCGTCCGTGGAGCAGCTGCGTCCCAACGCCGGCGACAAGACCGGGCGCGTACCCTACAGCTATTCGACGGCCGTCACGCTGCGCGATTATTCAAGCATCATCATCGATCCGGTGCAGGTCTATCGCGGCCAGGACAGCCAGTTCGAGGAGGTGACGGACGACGAGAAGGCCATGCTGGCCGCCTACATGCAGGGCGAGTTCGAATCGCGGCTGCGCAACCGCCTGCGCATCAGCCGCGACGCGGGCTGGAAAACGCTGCGCCTGAAGCTGACGCTGACCGGCGCCAAATCCAGCACGCGCTTCCTCAGCACCGTCTCGCGCTTCGACCTGGTCGGCGGCCCGTACAACCTCGTCCAGAGCATCCGGGGCAAGGAGGGCGCGTTCACGGGATCGGTGAGCTACGCGGTGGAGCTGTACGACGCCAGCACCAACCTGCTGGTGAGCGCCTACATCGCCAAGCAGTATCCGAGCCCGATGAACATATCGGCCAGCCTGGGCACGATGGACGCGTCCAAGGCCGGCATACGGAACGGCGCGGACGAGCTACTCGCCGCGTTCAATTGAAAACATCTATACTTGCCGTTTGAAAAATTGAGGACATCCAATGCGCATTTCCCTCCCATTTCGCCTGATCGCTGCCGCCGGCGCGCTGGGCCTGGCCCTGCAGGCTAACGCCGACAGTTTCGTTTCCTCGGCATCGAGCGCCGGCTCCGCGTCCAGCGGCAGCATTTCCGATTCGCTGAACGGTTCGAGCAACAGCTCGAGTGGCGACAAGCGCAAGGTCGCCGACGGCGAGTACCGCATCATCCAGATCGCCGCCACGCCGGACCGCGCCGACCGCACCCGCGTCACGATGCAGGCCAACGATCCGCAGCAGCGCGTGGTGCTGGACCTGCCGCAGGTCACCTTCGACAAGCAAGGCCTGGCCGTCGGCGATGCGATGTATGCACAGAACCGCGCCTACGGCATCGAGTTCGGTCGCGGCGATACGCACCAGCCGTTCTACCTGGTGCTGGCCGACGAGTGGTACGGCGAGCTGGCTTCGCGTCCGGTCTCTCTTTGAAGCCAGTCCGCGCGCTGGCGCTGGCGGCGCTGACCTGCGCGGCGCTGGGCGCGGCGGGGGCGGCGCAGGCTGGCGGTTCGTCGGGGGCGTCGCGCTTCTGCGACCGCGGCCAGCCGCTGACCGCCGCCGAACAAGACCGCCTGCTGCGTTTTGCCGCCGTGCTGCGCGAGGAGTTGGCGGACGTCGGCGACGGCGTGGCGCTGGTCAGCCGCTCCGGCCTGGACTTGTCGCGCTTCGATATCCGCTACTCGCATGCCGCGCTGGCATGGCGTTCGGAGGCCGGCGTCTGGTCCGCGCGCCAGCTGTACTATGCCTGCGATGAAAGCCGTCCCCGCATCTTCGACCAGGGCCTGGCCGGCTTCGCGCTCGGCACCGACGACCCGGCGCTGGGTTACCTCTCCATCGTGCGCCTGCCGGCCGAGGCGATCGCGCCGCTGCGGCCCGCGCTGCTCGACGGCCCGCGCGTGCAGCATCTGCTGGCGGCCAAATACAGCGCCAGCGCCTACGCATTCAGCGTGCGCTACCAGAACTGCAATCAGTGGGTGATGGAGATGCTGGCTGCCGGCTGGGGCGATCTGCCCGACGGCGACGATTTGCGCGAACGCGCCCAGGCCTGGCTGCGCGATGAGCGCTATACGCCGCAACCGGTGCAAGTGGGCTCGCGTTTTTTGATGCTGGCGTCGCACTTCGTGCCGCTGCTGCATCTGGACGACCATCCGGACGAGGACCGCTCGGCGATGCAGCTGCGCGTCAGCCTGCCCTCGACGGTGGAGGCATTCGTGCATCAGCGCTATCCGGCCAGCACGCGCGTGGAGCTGTGCCACGACGATGAGCAGGTCGTCATCCATCGCGGCTGGACGCCCATCGCCGCTGGCTGCAAGCCGGGCGAGGGCGACCAGGTGGTGTCACTGCGAGATTAAGCGATCTCGGTGATCAGGTTCGGGCGCGAACGGCGCACCTTTTTCAGGTTGACCAGCCAGTCGCCTTCCGGCTGGCGGTAGCCGATCGGCAGCATCACCACGCTGCGCAGCTTGCGCTCTTTCAGCGACAGGATCTCGTCGACGGCGGCCGGATCGAAGCCTTCCATCGGCGTGGCGTCGACGCCTTCAAACGCGGCGGCCACCATCGCCACGCCCAGCGCGATGTAGGCCTGGCGCGCGGCGGCGTCGAAGTTGGCCTGCTCGGTGCGCGCGGCCACGATGCCCAGCAACTGCTTGCGATAGGCTTCCCAGCCTTCGTTGATGAAGCCGCGCTGCTCGTTGGTCAGGTCGAACATCATGTTGACGCGGTCGGCGGTGATGTTGTCCCATGCCGCGAACACCAGCAGGTGCGAGCTTTCGCTGATCTGCGCCTGGTTCCAACCCACCGCCTGGATCTTGGCGCGGATGTCCGGGTTAGTGATGACGAAGACTTCGAACGGCTGCAGGCCGCTGGAGGTCGGCGCCAGGCGGATCGCTTCCAGGATGTGTTCCAGTTTTTCGTCGGTCACCTTCTTGGCGGGATCGAACTTCTTGGTGGCGTAGCGCCAGTTAAGCTTGTCAATTACATCGGTCATGTGTGAACTCCAGTGATAAATCGTTAACGCGCCCCCAGCCAGCAAGCTCTGGAGTACCGATCTATAATAAGTTTCAAGCTAACTTGAGAGTCAAGGCAAAAATGAAAATAGGTGAACTGGCCCGTAAAACCGGGCTGACTCCGTCCGCGATCCGGTTTTATGAGGAGCAGGGTTTGCTGTCGCCGATCTCGCGCACCGCCAGCGGTTACCGCGAGTACGCCAGCAATGCCACCGAGCGGCTGTATATGATCCAGGCGTCGAAGCGCTTGGGCTTCTCGCTCGATATCATCCGTGGCATGTTCACGGAAAGCGGGCAATGTTCGAAAACGAAGACGCTGGCGCTGACGGAGATCCGCCTGCGCGAGATCGAGGAGCAGCAGGCCACGCTGGCGCAGCAGCGCAGCGACCTGCTGGCGCTGCGCGTGCTGCTGGAGGACGACAGCGTCAGCTCGCCGTGCCGGAAGAACTTCGCGGTGAACTGAGCGACATCGCCAGCGCGTCGTCCAGCCGGTCGTTCCCCCAGAACATGGCGTCGCCGACCAGGAAGGTGGGCGCGCCGAAGATGTGGCGGGTCTTGGCCTGTTCGGTGCGTTCGCGCAGCCTGGCCTTGTTCTCGTCGGTCTGCGCGGCGTGCAGGATGGCTGCGGCGTCTTGGCCCAGGGCGGTCAATATCTCCGCCATGCATTGCTCGCTGCCGATGTCGCGGTCCTCGGCGAAGTTGGCCAGCATGGTGCGTTCGCAGAAATCGGTCATCCACGGCCGCTCTTCGCACAGGATGCCGATGCGCGCGGCCAGCAGCGAGTTGCGCGGGAAGGTGGACGGCTGCCGCCATGGCAGGCCGTATTTGGCGCACTGGCGCGGCATGTCCTGCCACACGTAGGCGCCTTTGTCCTTTTGCAGCACGAAGGGCGAGTTGTTCCAGCCAGCGTCCTTGAAGATGGGACCGAGCAGGAAGGGGCGCCACACCAGGCCCTCCGGCGCCAGTTGGCGGATGCGCATCACGCTCAGGTAGCTATAGTTGCTGGCGAAGTCGAACCAGAATTCCATTTTCATTTTTTATCTCCCTTGATAAATCAGCAAGCAGCGGATTTCGATGCTTTCCCTTGGCGGCGCATCCGGCGGTGCGTCGGCGTGCTCGAACGCGGCGTGCGGCGTGTAGCGGGCCACCGGGCCGGGTGCGGAATCGAACTGCTTGAACACAAGTACCTCGTCGCGCGTCATCGCCGGGAAGTAGGACCATGCGTGATCCGTATTGTGCACCGCCTGGTAGATTTCGCCATTCCGCTCGGGATAAAAAATGTCGCTGGCCACCAGGTCGGCCGGCGTGGCGCTGCGGGCGTCGCACACGGCCAGCGGTGCGTCGAGCACCGGATGGCGGATCGGGCGCCACAGGTTGACGATGCTGTAGCGCTGGACCTGCGCGGTGTCCCCTTGCAGCTCAAGCTCCAGCCGGCGGTGCGCCGATGCGGGCGTGAAGTCGCAATGCACGCGGCCGGCCGCGCCGGGACGTTGGCCTTCGATGCGGCCGAACGCCTGCGGCGCGCCGGGCATGCGCTTGCGTACCAGGTGGTCGAACACGAAGGCCTGGCTGGCGCCGGTGAGCGCCAAGGCCAGTTCCGCCACTTCGGGATAGTAGAGCCGCACGACTTGCTCCTTGTCGGTGAAGTCGCGTACGGCGCTGGGGGCTGAGCGCAGCAGATAGCCTTCGCGGTCCAGCGACAGGTGCGTGTCGGCGCGGGCGTCGCGTATCGTCACGGGCACGTGCTGGTAGCTGGCGTTCTGCCATGGCTGGCCGTCGGGTGGCGGGTACATGTAGGTGTATGGACGCTCCTGTGTCGGGCACAGATACTCCAGCGTGGTGGTGGTTGTGTATGTCATCGCGTTCTCCCTGAAAGCTCCATTGAATCCGATCGCCGTGCCGCGCTCAAACGATATATCCGGCGGTTTCACATTCCCATTTCGCATGCGTGATACATTCATGGAATGGCTAATCGTCTTCTGGATCTTCCCCCGCTGGACTTGCTGCGCAGTCTGGTCGCAGTCGGGCGGCGCATGAGTATCACGCTCGCCGCGCAGGACATGTGCGTGACGCAGTCGGCGCTCAGCCGCCAGATACAGGCGCTGGAGGCTACGCTCGGCTATCGCGTGCTGGTGCGCGGCCATCGCTCCATCGAATTCACCGCCGAGGGGCGGCGGCTGTTCCGCCACGCCGACGCGATGCTGGAGCAGCTGGGTGAAGTGGTGGCCAGCCTGCGGCCCGGCGATGCGCGGCAGGCGGTGACCATCAGTGCGAGTATCGGCGTGACGGCCTTGTGGATACTGCCTCGCTTGAACGCCTTCCAGCAGGCCGCGCCGCAGGTCGATGTGCGTGTGGCGGCCAGCAACCGCTTCGTCGACCTGGAGCGCGAGCAGGTGGATTTATCGCTGCGCTATTGCCGGCCGCAGGATGCGCCGGAGGGTGCGCTGCGTTTGTTCGACGAGTCGCTTGTGCCGGTGGCGCATCCGGCGTTGGCGGTGTCGGCGATCGAGGATGCGGCGCAGTTGCGCAAGCAGGTGCTGCTGGAGTTTGACGATGTATCGCGCCCGTGGTTGCAATGGCCCGCATGGTTGCGCGGCGCCGGTGTGGGGCGCACCAGGCCGAAGGGCGTGCTGCGCTTCAATCAATATGACCAGGTGGTGCAGGCGGCGTTGGCGGGGCAGGGCGTGGCGCTGGGCCGGCTGGAACTGGTGCGGCCCTTGCTTGAGCAGGGCAAGCTGGCGCTGGCCAGCGCGCTGCCGGCAACCGCCAGCGATTATGCGTACTGGCTGATCGCCCGCAGTGCGCTCAGCGCGGATGCGGTGGTGGTCCGGGATTGGATCGTGGAAGAGGCGGCGCGCAGTGGCGGCCCGCTCAACGCCCGTCGCGCGGCGCGGCACAAGGCGCGCGCCGGCTGAGTTATCAGGCGAAGCTCAAGCCTTCGAGCGGGAAGCCTTTGATGAATTCCGCCGCCGGCAGGCGTTTGCCGCCCGGTTTTTGCAGCTCGGTCAAACGCAGCGAGCCGCTGCCGCACGAGACCACGATGCCATGCTGCGCATCGGCGGCCAGCACCTGGCCCGCCGGCGCCTTGCTGTCGGCTTCCAGTACTTCGGCGCCCCACAGCTTGACGTTGACGCCGTTGACCGTGCCATGTGCGCCAGGGAAGGGATTGAAGGCGCGGATCTTGCGGCCGATCTCCACCGCCGATTGCGAGAAGTCCAGCGCCGCTTCTTCCTTGCTGATCTTGGCCGCGTAGCAGACGCCCGCTTCCGGCTGCGTCACTGCTTCCAGCTGGCCGTGCTTCATCTTGCGCAGCGCTTCGACGATCATCTTGCCGCCCAGGGCGGCCAGCTTGTCGTGCACCATGCCGGTGGTGTCCTGCTCGCCGATGGCGATGCGCTCGATCAGCAGCATCGGGCCGGTGTCCAGGCCTTCTTCCATCTCCATGATGGTGATGCCGGTTTCGCTGTCGCCGGCTTCGATGGCGCGGTGGATCGGCGCGGCGCCGCGCCAGCGCGGCAGCAGCGAACCGTGGATGTTCAGGCAGGGCTTGATGTCCAGCGTGGCGCGCGGCAGGATCAGGCCATAGGCCGCCACCACCATCACGTCGTACGGCGTGGACAGCAGGCGCGCATGCGCTTCCTTCGCCTGCTCGGCGCGCACCGGATCCTTGCTGTCGGTGCGCAGTGACAGCGGCTGCAGCACTTCGATGCCATGTGCCAGCGCGTACTGCTTGACGGCGGACGGCTGCAGGTGCATGCCGCGTCCCGCCGGACGGTCCGGCTGGGTCAGCACCAGCGGAATCTCGAAGCCTGCCTCGTGCAGGGCTTGCAGCGCGACTGCGGCAAATTCCGGCGTGCCGGCGAAGATGACTTTCATGCGGTTTCCCTGTCTGGCTTAGAAGCGGCGGCCGGCGGCGCGCAGCTGTGCTTCGCGCGCCATGCCGCGCTCTTCCTTGACCAGCTTGGCCTTGATGCGGTTGCGCTTCAGCGGCGACAGGTATTCGACGAAGACCTTGCCCAGCAGGTGGTCCATCTCGTGCTGGATGCAGACCGCCAGCAGGCCGTCGGCTTCCACTTCGAATGGCTGGCCCTTGACGTCCAGCGCGCGCACCTTGATCTGGGCGTGGCGTTCGACGCCGTCGTAGATGCCCGGCACCGACAGGCAGCCTTCGTCGTAGACCTGCTTCTCTTCGCTGGCCCAGATGATCTCCGGATTGATGTAGGCGACCAGCGCGTCCTTGGTTTCGGAGATGTCGATCACCACCAGCTGCTCGTGCACGTCGACCTGCGACGCGGCCAGGCCGATGCCGGGCGCTTCGTACATGGTCTCGGCCATGTCGGCCACCAGCTGTTCCAGCTTGGCGTCGAAGACGGTGACTGGCTTGGCGACTTTATGCAGGCGCGGATCGGGGTAACGCAAAATATTTAAGATGGCCATATGCTGTGACTGTGTTGATAACTATGTGAAAACTAAGTGACTGCCTTGATAACGCGCGCCGCGTCGTGGGCGCCGCCGCCGTCATTTTCCCGATCAAAAACGCAACAACCGCGCCGGCTACCGTTGCGCGGTTTCTCTTGCTAGTTCAGGGTTTTATGGGCAGAATTTGATTCAATTTAGCAAGCCTTTTCCGTCGAAGGGCGCTTCTTGCTAGCGTGTGCCTGCGCAGTTGTTTGCGCATTTACTGGATCTACTAATGAAAAATTTTAGCACAGTCGGCACCCGCTTAGTATTGGCGGCGCTTTTTTCGGGCTGGACGGCGGCCTACGCCGAGCCAATCAAATGTGAATTCCGCGCCGACGCGCCGGACCAGCATCAGGTGGTCAAGGGCGATACGCTGTGGGATATTTCCGGCCGCTTCCTGGAACGCCCGTGGTGCTGGCCCACCGTCTGGGGCATGAACCGCGAGGAAATCGCCAATCCGCACTGGATCTATCCGGGCCAGATCATCTGGTTCGACCGCGCCGCCGGCCGCCTGCGCCTGGGCAACCGGATCGACGCCAGCGACGGCAGCAACAGCGCGTCCAATCTGCGCCTGAAGCCGCAGCTGCGCACCGAGGGCCTGGGCAAGGATGCCGTGACGTCCATCCCGGCCGGCGTGATCGAACCCTTCCTGACCCAGCCGCTGATCATCGAAAACGACGAGCTGGCCGGCGCGCCGCGCGTGGTGGCCACGCAGGACGGCCATGTGTTCCTCGGCAAGGACGACAAGGCCTATGTGCGCGGCGACCTCAAGGGCGGCAGCTCGTTCCAGGTGTTCCGTCCCGGCAGCCCGCTGAAGGACCCGGTCACCAAGGCCGTCATCGGCTACGAGGCGTTCTACCTCGGCACGCTGAAATTGCAGGCCGAAGCCCGGCCCGGCAGCGGCAGCGACGTCCACACCTTCGTGGTCGCCAGCGCCAAGGAGGAGATGGGCAAGGGCGACCAGCTGCGCGCGATTCCGCCGATGCCGATGCAGAACTACGTGCCGCATCCGCCCGAGCAGAAGGTGGGCGCGCGGGTGGTGGCCATTTACGGCGGCGTCACGCACGCCGGCCAGAACCAGGTGGTCAGTATTAATCGCGGAAAGCTTGATGGACTCGACATCGGCTCCGTGCTGCAGTTGTACCATGCGGGGAAGACTGTCAGCGACACCACGGCCGCCAAGAGCTGGCTGGGCATGCGCGAACAGCAGGTCAAGCTGCCGGACGAGGAAGTGGGCAGCTTGTTTATCTTCCGCGTGTTTAAGCATATTTCCTACGGCTTGATCATGCAGGTGTCGGCGCCGGTGGAAGTGGGCGACGTCGCCAAGTCGCCGGAGTGACCCGCGCCGTGCAAGCCACGGATACCCCCAATACCCCGTCCCAGCCAGTCAGCGCCGCCGCGCTGGCCGGCTGGCTGCGTTTGCAGATGACGGATGGCGTCGGCCTGGGCAGCGCCCATCGGCTGCTGGAGCGCTTCGCCACGCCCGAGGCGGTGTTCAGCGCCGGGCGCGAGGCCTTGCTGGAGGAGGTCAAGCCCGCGCAGGCAGACGCGTTGCTGCAAGCGCCGTCCGCCGAGCTGGCGGCGCTGGTGGACGCCACGCTGGCCTGGCAGCAGCAGCCGGGCAACCTGCTGCTGAGCTACGACCATCCCGAGTATCCCGAGGCGCTGCGCCACATCGCCGCCGCACCGCTGTTGTTGTACATCAAGGGCCGGGCCGAGTTGCTGGCGCGGCCATCGCTGGCCGTGGTAGGCGCGCGCAATGCCAGCGCGCAGGGCGTGCTGAACGCGGAGCGCATGGCGCAGGCGCTGTCCGAGGCGGGGCTAACCATCGTGTCGGGCCTGGCGCTGGGCATCGACGCGGCGGCCCACACCGGCGGCTTGAACGGGCCGGGCAGCACCATTGCCGTCATCGGCACCGGGGCCGACCGCATCTATCCGGCCCGCAACAAGGCGCTGGCGCGCCGCATCGCCGAGGAGGGCTGCATCGTCAGCGAATATGCGCTGGGCACGCCGCCGTTGCGCGACAACTTCCCGCGCCGCAACCGCGTGATCAGCGGCCTGGCGAGCGGCGTGCTGGTGGTCGAGGCGGCCGCCAAGTCCGGCTCGCTGATCACGGCGAAACTGGCGGGGGAGCAGGGCAAGGAGTTGTTCGCCATTCCGGGTTCCATCCACGCCACGCTGGCCAAGGGGTGCCATAAGCTGATCCGCGAGGACGGCGCCAAGCTGGTGGAATCGGCGGCCGACATCCTGACCGACCTGGGCCGGCTGACGCCCGGCGCGCCCGGCTGCCGGCCGTTGCTGGACGACACCTTCGTCGACCGCGTGCTGGACGCGCTGGGCGAGCATCCGGCCGCGCCCGACCTGCTGGCGCTGCGGCTGAACCAGTCAGCCGCTGACTTGCAGGGGCAGCTGCTGGCGCTGGAACTGGCCGGCCTGGTCGAGCGTTTGCCGGGCGGCATGTTCCAGCGCTTGCGCGGGTAATTGCCTGAAAAAAAGGCGATCTGTGCGGCACTTGTGCGCGATCTGTT
Source organism: Duganella vulcania (assembly GCF_009857655.1). NCBI lineage: Bacteria > Pseudomonadati > Pseudomonadota > Betaproteobacteria > Burkholderiales > Oxalobacteraceae > Duganella > Duganella vulcania. The sequence continues at coordinate 53,207 of NZ_WWCX01000017.1, read as the reverse complement.
TTAGCTGATAGAGTAGAGCCATGTTCGACATCCTTGTTTATCTCTACGAGACCTACTACCGTCCCGATGCCTGCCCTGAACCGGCGGCACTGGCCAAGAAACTGTCGGCGGTCGGTTTTGACGATGTCGAGATTTCCGAGGCGCTGGTGTGGCTCAACGACCTGACCGCCATGGCCGGGGTGGAACATACGCTGACCGCCGCCTCGACCGGCACCCGTTTCTACGTGGACGAGGAGCAGGACGTGCTCGGATCGGCCGCCATCGGCTTCATCCAGTTCCTGGAGTCGGCCAAGGTGCTCACGCCGCTGCAGCGCGAAATCGTCGTCGAGCGCGCGCTGGCGCTGGAAGAGGCGCCGGTGTCGCTGGGCAAGCTCAAGGTCATCGTGCTGATGTTGCTATGGAGCCAAGGCAAGGAGCCGGACGCGTTGATGTTCGACGACCTGTTCGGTTCCGACGAAGACCAGGCGCCCCGCCTGTTGCACTAATATATAGGCGGCCGCAGGGCCGCACTTCCTCTAAAGTAACTATTTAAGCAACAATCGGTCGTGCGATACGCCGTATTGCGGCCGTATTGCGCTGTTTGCTTGCGGTGTGGCCGGCAAGGCGCTTATCATTTGCGCTTTGACAAGACTGTCACGTGCCGGCCTTGCCTTCGGCGACGCAAAAGTGCAGACTGCGACGCGATCCATGTATGATGCGCATGCTGCACCCACCCAAAGTGTTAAAAAACGAGATACAAAATATGACCAAAACCCTCATCATCGCCGAGAAGCCTTCTGTCGCGAACGACATCGCGAAGACGCTTGGCGGCTTCACCAAGCACGATGAGTACTTTGAATCCGACGAGTACGTGCTGTCCTCCGCCGTCGGTCACTTGCTGGAGATCGCCGTGCCGGAAGAGCACGACGTCAAGCGCGGCAAGTGGAGCTTTGCCCACCTGCCGATGATTCCGCCGTATTTCGCGCTGAACCCGATCGCCAAGACCGAGGCGCGCCTCAAGGTGCTCAACAAGCTCATCAAGCGTAAAGACGTCACCACCCTGATCAACGCATGTGACGCGGGCCGCGAAGGCGAGCTGATTTTCCGTTTGATCGCGCAGAACGCCAAGGCCAAGCAGCCGGTCAAGCGGCTGTGGCTGCAATCGATGACGCCGGGCGCGATCCGCGAAGGCTTCACCCATCTGCGCAGCGACGAGGACATGATGCCGCTGGCCGACGCGGCCCGCTGCCGCTCCGAGGCGGACTGGCTGATCGGCATCAACGGCACCCGCGCGATGACCGCGTTCAACTCGAAAGAGGGCGGCTTCTACCTGACCACCGTGGGCCGCGTGCAGACGCCGACGCTGTCGATCGTGGTTGAGCGTGAGGAAAAGATCAAGAAATTCGTGGCGCGCGACTTCTGGGAAGTGCGCGCCGAGTTCGTCTGCGCGGCCGGCGTCTACGAAGGCCGCTGGCTGGACACCAAGTTCAAGAAGGACGAGACCGACCCGGAGAAGCGGGCCGAGCGCCTGTGGAGCAAGGCCGCGGCCGACTCCATCGCGCTGGCTGTGCGCGGCAAGCAGGGCAACGTCACCGAGGAAGCCAAGCCGACCACGTCGATGGCGCCCGCGCTGTTCGACCTGACCAGCCTGCAGCGCGAGGCCAACTCGCGCTTCGGCTTCTCGGCCAAGAACACGCTGGGCCTGGCGCAGGCGCTGTACGAGAAGCACAAGGTGCTGACCTATCCGCGTACCGATTCGCGCCACCTGCCGGAAGACTACATGCCGACCGTGATGCAGGCGCTGGAAGTGGTCAAGGACAATCCCAACTACCACCAGTTCGCCAAGCAGATCCTGGACAAGAAGTGGGTCAAGCCGAACAAGCGCATCTTCGACAACACCAAGATCTCGGATCACTTCGCGATCATCCCGACCACCATCGCGCCGAAGAACTTGTCCGAGCCGGAACAGAAGCTGTACGACCTGGTCACGCGCCGCTTCATGGCCGTGTTCTTCCCGCCCGCCGAGTTCCAGGTCACCACCCGCTACACCGAAGTGGCCGGCCATCAGTTCAAGACTGAAGGCAAGGTCATGACCAATCCGGGCTGGCTGGCGATCTACGGCAAGGAAGCCTCGTCGGACGACGACAAGGAAGGCAACGCCAACGGCAACCTGGTGCCCGTGGCCAAGGGCGAGAAGGTGCTGACCGACACGGTCAACGCCAACGGCCTGGTCACCAAGCCGCCCGCACGCTACACGGAAGCGACGCTGCTGTCGGCCATGGAAGGCGCGGGCAAGCTGGTCGAGGACGACGAGCTGCGCGACGCGATGGCCGGCAAGGGCCTGGGCACGCCGGCAACGCGCGCCGCCACCATTGAAGGTCTGCTGACCGAACGCTACCTGCTGCGCGAAGGCCGCGAACTGATGCCGACCGCGAAAGCGTTCCAGCTGATGACGCTGCTGCGTGGCCTGGGCGTGAACGAATTGACCGCGCCGGAGCTGACCGGCGAGTGGGAATACAAGCTGTCGCAAATGGAGAAGGGCAAGATCTCGCGTGAAGAGTTCATGCGTGAGATCGCCCAGATGACGCAGGTGATCGTCAAGCGCGCCAAGGAATACGACAACGATACGATCCCGGGCGATTACCACACCCTGCACACGCCGTGCCCGAACTGCGGCAGCGTGGTCAAGGAAAACTATCGCCGCTTCGCCTGCACCAAGTGCGATTTCTCGATGAGCAAAACGCCGGGCAGCCGCCAGTTTGAGATCGAGGAAGTCGAGCAGTTGCTGAAGGACCGGACCATCGGCCCGCTGCAAGGGTTCCGCTCGAAGATGGGACGTCCGTTCGCGGCCATCCTGCGCATCGTGCGCGATGAAGAGATCAAGAACTTCAAGCTGGAGTTCGACTTCGGCCAGAACGACGATTCGGAAGATGCGGAACCGGTCGACTTCACCGGCCAGACCGCCTTGGGTCCTTGCCCGAAGTGCGCCGGTGGCGTGTACGAGATGGGCCTGGCGTATGTTTGCGAAAACAGCGTCGCCAAGCCGAAGACGTGCGACTTCCGCAGCGGCCGCATCATCCTGCAACAGGAGATCCTGCCGGAGCAGATGGCCAAGCTGCTCAACGAAGGCAAGACCGATCTGCTGCCGGGCTTTGTTTCGCAGCGTACCCGTCGTCCGTTCAAGGCTTTCCTGACCAAGGGCAAGGATGGCAAGATCAGCTTCGAGTTCGAAGAGCGCAAGGCCAAAGCGCCCGCCAAGGGCAAAGCGGCCGCGGTAGCGGACGAGGGCGCGGACGGTGCGGCGGAAGGCGCGGCGCCAGCGAAGAAGGCTCCGGCCAAGAAGGCCGCAGCGGCGAAGGCTCCGGCCAAAGCGGCCGCAGTCAAGAAGCCGGCCGCCAAGAAAGCGCCTGCAAAGAAAGCGGCGCCTAAAAAAGCTGCCGCCACCGCTGAGTAATTTTTAGCGGCACCAACAAAAACGGGACCTTGATGGTCCCGTTTTTTTTTGCCGCGCCGGACCTTTTGATTGCAACGATGGCGTTTGCGCCACAGTCCAAACTGCGCATATCAATTCTCGCGACGCTATGTTAATGCGCAGGGGGGTATCGCCCCGCATTTGGTCACTGGATGCCGATGGCGCATAAAAGTGACGGTTTGACCATATTGTTTATTCCATTGGCAAGCGTTACGATTTCCGGTTGAGCTTCCGGTTACGCTGCTGCATTCGCAGTGCGGCCGGAGTACGTACGGAGAACAAATATGCAGAACATCATTCCAAAACTGACTTTCAGCGCCTTGATGGCGGTCGCTTCTTTCGCCCAGGCCAGCACCTTCATCGACACGCCAGCGTTTAGCATTTCCTATGTGGACGGTTCCAAACCTTCGCAGTGGAGTATCGGCCTGATGGACACGACAGCCGGCTCGGCCACCTTCGACCTGAACACCCTGAACCGCCAACTCAGCAACGCGTACGCCGGGCCGAACGGCACGCTGGAGAACGAGGCCAGCGCCTACCATTACAGCGTCTTCCACATCGATGTCCACGACGGCTACCGGATCAACAACCTGACGTTCTCCGGCGTGGCGAACGGGATGCACCACTCGTATTGGCAGCCCGGTGAGCAACCGGGCTTTGCCGACAACAGCCTGGACCTGCGCTGGAACGTCACCGGCGCGGAAGGCGGCAACCGTGTCCTGCTGAGCGACAAATCCCTCGATGGCGGTTACACCTTCCGCTCGGAGTTCGGTGCGGTCAACTATGGCAACTCGTTCGACGTCGCGCTGAATGGCTGGGTCTGGGCCTACGTTGTTCAGAGCGCGGACGGGAAATGGGGGCCGACATCGCAGGCAGCGGCAAGTATCCACAACACCGCGCTGACGATCGACTACGCGGAAATCAAGTCGCCGGTGCCTGAGCCGACCACCGGCGCGATGTTGCTGGGTGGCTTGGCGCTGCTGGCCTGCGTCGCCCGCCGCCGCGCCGCCAAGCAGGCCTAAAAGAGCTGGTGCAACCGCAGAGTAATCTTCAGCGGCATTAACAAAAAAATGGGACCTCGATGGTCCCGATTCTTATTGATCGCCAGGAAGCGTGCGATCGCGTGTGCGGCGTCTGCTGTGAATAATTGCCAGGATGACGATGGCATCGGTTTCCACTCGATAGATCAAGCGATAGTGAAAAACCACGCGCTGTCGTATCGCAGGGTTATTCGATTCAGGAACCACTACGCCAAGATGAGGAAATCGGTTCAGGTCGTCGGTGGCGGCCAAGATCTTTTTAACGACCTTGGATGCATTCGATGGAGAGTCCTGCGCGATCCGCTTTGCTAACGTTTCGAGATCCTCGGTCGCAGCTTCCGACCAAACTATCCTTCGAGCCATTTGGCAAGGCGCCGTTTGACATCGTCCTGAGAGAGCGTTCCCTCAGCTTTTACCAGCTCTTCGCTTTTCTCAATCTTGGCGAGTACGTAAAGATGATACTGGATGTCGTCCAATGAGCAGTCGTCTGGCAGCGACTTCAGAAGGCTGATGACGCGTTGTTTGGCGGGTGACATGGCTCGGCTCCAGAATCTGATGTCTTTGTGTGACTTTAGTATATCGCGTCGGCGCGATCTTTGATCTTGCCAAATGTCGTGGTAGCCGGAGCTAAACGCGCCAGGTTGTACCCGGTTTCATGGGCACTTCGACCAGTTGGCCCGCCTGCCATTGCAGCGCATCTTTATTGCTGAGTACGATCGCGGGTATGGACGTCGCCAGGTTGGAGGCGATGGCCGTCCATTGCTGCTGTTCGCATTGATAGACGGTGATCTCACAGGCGCTGGTCGGGCTGCCGCAGGCCCAGGCCATCCAGTTGTCGCTGATCAGCAGATAGGCCAGCTGATCGCTGTGCGGATCGTGCAGCCGCATGCCGTGCATGGCGCCGGTTGGTTCGCGGTACCAGTCTTCTTCGTAGCTGTTGTCGAGGCCGGTTTCGTGGACGTGGTCGGCATCGTCGAAGCGCATCCAGCCGGCGTCGAGCTCGCTGCTGATGGCGGGGTAGGCGATGGCGGGATGCCAGGTGCAGCGCTCGCCTTCCACCACGGTCTCGCCGGCGAAGCCGTTGATGCCGGTGCGGCCTACCGGAATGCGCAGGTCGATGTGGTAGCGCTCGGCCTGGAACCACAATACCTGCGTGGTCAGGTCGCTGCTGCCGTTGCTGCGCCAGATGCCGCTGCGGCGCCACAAGCCTACGTATTCTGCTGGAACCATGTCACTTCAAATCGTCGGTGTAAAAATACACCGTACCACGAATCGCGCTGGCGGGCACATGCAGCGCGTCGGCCAGCGATTGCGCGGTCGGCTCTTGCAGGGCCTGCTTGTTCAGTGTGATGTCCCCGGTCGATGCGCCGCTCGCCGCCAAGTAGGAAACGATATGGTCGAAATCCGGCCGGCTGTCGATCCGCTTGACCAGGTAGCGCTGGCGGCCGCTGCCGATCTGCACGTAGCTGGCGCCGGCATTGGTCTTCTGCGCCGGCGACAGTTGGCGGTACATCAGCACCTTGTCGACCACGATGGTGGAGGCGGGGAATTGCGTCTTGCCGCCTTGCTCGAAGTGGCCCAGCACCAGGTCGGCCTTGAACTGCTTGAGCGGCGCGGCGCTGGCCGGCGACAGGCGCGACAGCTCGAACTTCTCCGGCGCGATGGTCCACAGTGCGGTCTTGCCGTCGAGCCGGCTGCGCAGCGCGGCGTCGGTGGCGGCGTCGGCCACGTGCACTTGCAGGACCACCTGGTAGTCATGCGGCGCATGGAACATCGGCAGGTGCGCTGCGTACAAGCCTTGCTTGCCGCCGAATAACGCCATGCCGTGCTCGCCATATGTGGCGTCCGCCGCGCCGGCGCCGCCTGTGATCAGGGCCAACGCAAGCAGCGCGCGCCTCATGCCTTCACCAGCAGCTTGCCGCGATGCTCGCCGGTGAACAGCGAGTTCAGCGCGGCCGGCAATTGCTCGAAACCGTCGATCACCGTTTCCTCGAACACGATCTCGCCCGCCTTCACCCACGGCGCGACGATGCGTGTCATCTCGTCCATGCGGTGCAGATAGTCGCGCGCCAGCATGCCCTGGATCGTGGCGCGCTGGTACAGCATGTGATGCAGCAGGCGCGGGCCCAGTTCCGGCGTCTCCAGGCCGCCGCTGTACTGGCTGATCTGGCCGCAGATGACGATGCGCGCGCGGCGGTTGATGAGCGGGATGATGGCGTCGGTCACCATGCCGCCGACGTTATCGAAATACACGTCCACGCCGCCTGTCAGGCGCTTGATTTCCGTGCCCAGCGCATCGGCGTCCGCGTAGGCCTTGTAGTCGATGGCCCAGTCCGCGCCGAGCGCGGTGCGCAGCCAGTCGCACTTGGCCTGGCCGCCGGCGATGCCGAGCACGCGCGCGCCGTGGCGCTTGGCGAACTGCACCACCAGCGAGCCCACCGCGCCAGCCGCGCCGGACACCACCACCACTTCGCCCGCGTGCGGCTTGCCCGATTCGGTCAGTCCGAACCATGCGGTGCGGCCCGGCATGCCCAGTACGCCCAGCGCGGTGGTCACCGGCGCCAGCTCGGGATCGATGCGTTTGAGGCCGCTGGCGTGGACGCGTGCGTGCGTCTGCCAGCCGGTGTAGCTCTGCACCCAGTCGCCGGCGGCGAAGCCGGGCGCGTTCGACGCCAGCACCTGCGCCACCACGCCGCCTTGCTGCACGGTGTCGAGCGGATGCGGCTCGGTGTCGTAGGTCGGTTTGCTGGACTGGCCGATGCGCATGTATGGGTCGACGCTGAACCAGCGCGCTTCGATCAGCACTTCGCCATCGCTCAGCGTGGTCGACAGTGGTTGTTCCACGAGCTCGTAATGCTCGGCCGTGATCTGGCCGGCGGGCTGCCGGCGGTAGATCCATTGTTTTTGGATGAGGGTAGTCATGCTCAGATGGTAAGATGCCCTTCGTATCCAGTAAAGCAACTTAAATTCACCTTTTGTATCCTGTTTGGACATTATGAATCTTTCCGACCTGCGCGTTTTTGTCAGTGCTGCCCGTCGTCCGTCGCTGGGCGCGGCCGCGCTGGAGCTGCATTTGACGCCGTCGGCCGTGTCCAAGGCCCTCAAGAGGCTGGAGGACAGCCTGGACAAGCCGCTGTTCGACCGCAGCGCCAAGCAGCTGGTGCTGAACGACAGCGGCCAGTTGTTGCTGGCCCGCGCCCAGACCCTGCTGGCGCTGGCCGACCAGGCCAAGGCTGACCTGATGGGCGAACGCGCCGCCGTCGATTGCCGCGTCGCCGGCCCGGCCATCCTGCTGTGGCGGCACGGCCGGATGTTGTCGCAGGCGCTGCGCGCCTACCCGGAAGCCAGCCTGCGCATGCAGGCGATGTTCGAGGATGAGGCGCTGGCGGCGCTGTTGCGCGGCGATATCAATTCCGCCATCGTCACCGGCGACGTCATCGAGGGACGCGGCGAACACTGGTCGGACGAATGGCAGGTCACGCCGCTGGGCAGCGTGACCTTGCACCTGGTGGCGGGGCGGCAGCATCCGCTGGTGGCGTCGCTGCCGCCGGCGCCGCTGCTGGAGGCAGACACGGCGCAGGTGCTGGCTTACGATTTCGCCTGTCCGTCGCGCTCGCTGTTTTGCGGCGTGCAGCGCGGCGCGCGTTCCGACGGCTGGCGCGACGACCAACTGCCGCGCAAGATCCGCTACTGGACCGACGACCTGCAACTGCTGCTGGCGCTGGTCAAGTCCGGCGAGGCGCTGGCCTACCTGCCGGACTTCGCGCTGGCCGACCCCGAGCTGCGCCGCATCCATGTGACCGACTGCGCTTTCGAATGCGTGGAGCAGGTGGCGCTGGTGTGGAACCGCGCCAAGGCCAGCGCGTGGCAGCGCGAACTGGCGGCCTCGCTTGCGGGATACAACTCGTAACTTTTCTTACGGGAATGCGGTCGTCTGCCGCCGGGGCGGTCGCGTTAATTGCTCAAGACGCTGATGAACAGCGATCTGCCCACCACTAGAAAAGGAAACACAATCATGAAAACCAAATCCCTGATGATCGCCGGCGTGCTTTCCATGATCAGCGCCGCAGCCTTTGCGCAAACCAATCCAGTGGCACAAGTCCATCGCGACAATGCTCAGATACGCCAGGACGTCAAAGAAATTCACCAGGAGACCCGCGAAATCAAGCGCGACAACGCGGTGATCGCGGCCAAGCAAACGCAGGTGGCGGCAGGCGAGCAGCAACTGAAGGCGGAGCGCGGCGAACGCAACGCGCTGGCCCGCGCCGAGCACGTCGATGTGAAGAAGGGCGACCTGGCCGGTGCCCAGCAGCTGGACCAGGCGCGCCGCGCCGAGCAGCAGAACATCAAGGTGGAAAAGCAGGCCATCAAGCATGACGAGAAAGTGATCGCCCACCGCAGCGTCGACAAGCACCAGGAGCAACTGGCGCGCCGCGACGAGAAGCTGGAGCGTCACGCCGACAAGGTCAAGCGCGACCATGACGCAGCCAAAATCTGATTGCTGAAATATCAAGCAAGCCGGGCGCCTCCAAACCGCCCGGCTTTTTTGCGCTTGCGCCACTTGAGGCTAGGAACTATATTGAACTTATCATGACCGTCGCCCTCAACTCCGTTAGCGCAAGTCCGGCTTACCAGCCGTATGTGCCCGTCGTCTCCAGTACGGTGGCGGGAACCTTGTCGTCGGCGGCTGTCAGCCTGTCGGCGGAGTCGGCCGTGGTGGCGTCGCTGGGCGGATCGACCGGCGCCGCGGTCTACACGCCGTCCGGTTTGCTGGATACGCTGCAGCAGGCCGGCACCGCGACCGAGCCGGTCACCGTTCCCGCCGAGGGCAGCAATGTCGACACCTCGGCCACGGCACAGCAGGCGCAGGATCAGGCTGTTCTTTCTTCTTTGGCCTCGGCGCCGTCGGCGTCGGGCGTCTACACCGGCGCCGGGACGGTAGGCGGGCTGTCTGAGCAGGCCTCGGCCAATTGGGCGGAGCTGCTCAAGGCCAATCCCGACCTGGCCGGCACCGTCATCGCCGATTCCTTCAATGCTGGCCTGGTCAGCTCCCTGCAAGTCACCGCCTAATAAAATTGGGGTCAAGTCTGACATTCGGACACGAGCTCTGCCGTAGACGCGCGTCTACGGCAGAGCTCGTGTCCGAATGTCAGACTTGACCCCACCGTTTTGGCTGAGTTCGTGTCCGAATGCCAGACTTGACCCCACCGGTTTACTGGGTCTGCAGCTCCACGTTGATCATGTTGTCGTCCGGCTTGCGGTCGATGAGCTTGTTGTCGGGATCGATGCCGGCCTTGCCTGGACGGCCGTTGATGATGACCGTGTACAGGTTGTCCTTGCGCTCGATGAGCTTGCGCTCGCGGTACAGGCTGTTGCCGTCCTTGTCGTCGATGCCGATGTCGATCCAGTCTTTTAACGCCGTGTCCTTTTCCGCGCCCTGGTCGGTGGCCCGCACCTTGGCCGCGCTGACCGCGAACGTGACTTCGTATTTGCCGTCCACTAGCTTGCGCGCTGTGGCCGAGACCGCATGGTTCTCGTACAGCACGATGCTGTTGAACAGGTCGTCGATCAGGTAGGCTTGTTCGGGCGGCGTGATCTTGCGCAGCGCGTCGATCAGCACCGTCACGCTTGGATACGGCCCGTTCGCGTGGCCGAACCGCCCCAGCACGTCCTTGAGTGCGCCGTTGACCTTGGCCTCGCCCAGGATGTCCTGCAACTGGTACATCGCCAGGCTGCCCTTGCGGTACTGGATGTAACCCTGGTTCTCGTTCTCGGCCAGCGGCAGTTCCTTCTTGCGCTCCAGCGCGCGGCCCAGCAGGTACTGGTCGAGGTCGTAGTGCAGGAAGCGCCGCATCTTGTCCGCGCCGTAACTCTTCTTCATCACCATCAGCGCCGAGTATTCGGCCAGCGTCTCGCTCAGCACCGTGCTGCCGCGCGTGTTGCCGCCCACCAGCTGATGGCCCCACCACTGGTGCGCCACTTCATGCGCGGTGACGTAGAACGGGTAGTCGATGTCCTTGGGGTTGCGGTCGTTGACCCTGGCGATGAAGCCGAACGCTTCCGAATACGGTATCGTGGTCGGGAACGATTGCGCGAACGTGGCGTAGCGCGGGAATTCGACAATGCGCACCAGCTTGTGCTGGTACGGTCCGAAGTTGCGCGTGTAGTAGTCCAGCGATTCCTTGATGCCCTTGTCCATGCGGTCGAGGTTGTACTCGTGGCCGGGATGGTAGTAGAGCTCGATGCCCACGTCCTGCCACCAGTCGCGCTTGACCAGGTAGCGCGCCGACTGGATGGCGTAGTAGTTCAGGATGGGCTGGTCCATCTTGTAGTGGTAGTAGTGCCGCCCCTGCTTGCTCCACTCTTTGACCAGCGTGCCCGGCGCGATGGCGACCTGGTCGGCGCTGGTGCTGATGGTGGTGTCGAGATTGATCCAGTCGGCGTCGTTGCTGACGGCGTTGTTGGCCAGGCCGGCCGGATCGTCGCGCGGCAGCATGCGTTCGCGCGCCGGCAGCTTGTGCTTGCGTCGGTCGCGCGGGTCGTTCAGTTCCATCGCCTGCTGGTAGCCGATGTGCGGCAGCATGGCGTTGTCGAAGAAGGTGCCGTTGCCGATCACCGGCGTGTCCTGGCCCATGCCCAGGATGCCCTCGGGGATGAAGCCGACGTCGAATTCCATCGTCAGCTGCGCGCCCGGCGCCAGTGGCTTGGCCAGCTTGTAGCTGTAGAAGCCGAGCTCGTCGTCCTGGATGCCAGGCCGCGCGTCCTGGCTGAAGCGCACCTTGAATTGCGTGGCGGTGTTGTCCTGGTAGACCAGCACGTCGCTGATCGCTTGCTTGGTCTTGTTCTCCAGCAGGTAGCGGCCCTTGACCACCAGGCTGCGCTGGGTCGGCACGATGGCGACGTCGAGCTTGACGTCGGTGATGCGCGGCTGTGGCACCACGGCGAATTTCTTGTACTTGCGTTCGTAGTCGGCGTGCTCGGCGTCCTTCTGGTAAGCCGATTTGAAACAGTGGGCGACGTGGGTGTTGTAGAACACCACGCTGCCGGCGCCGACAAAGATCAGCAGGCCGGCCGCCACCGTGCTCAGCACCGGCACCGTCAGCGCGTGGCGCGCCAGTTGCCGGCGCTGGCGCCAGCCGTCGTTGGTGCCGCGCGCCCAGAACAGCAGCGACAGCACCACCAGCAGCAAGGCCGCGCCGGCCCAGTACAGCTCGAACCAGCGCTCGCGCGCCAGGTAGTGGCCGTAGCCGTTCATGGCGGAATACACGAAGCTCGGCATGGTGCCGTAGATGAGCATGGGGTCGTCGACGCCCACCGTGCCCAGCGTGATGCTGGCCAGGTAGTAGACGATCATCGCGAAGTAGGCCAGGTATTTCTGGTTGATCAGCACCTGCAGCGCGATCGCCAGCACGGCCGACAACGCATAGCCCGGCAGCTGCAGCAGGAACAGGTTGTACAGGTAGAGGCCGGGTTCGAGGATGAAGTAGCCCTTGCCGATCTGGATAGCCATGCCGCACAACATCACCACCACCATCAGCATCGCTTGCAGGCCGATCAGCGCGATCAGCTTGGACAGCATCGGCAGCCAGCTCGGGATGGGCAGCGCGTCCAGCATCTGGCCCATGCGCGCTTCGCGTTCGCGCCACACCAGCTCGCCCGCGTAGAAGGTGGTGATGACGAACATGAACAGCGCGAAGGTTTCCGACACCGACTCCAGCACCAGGTAAGTCACCGGATAGGTGATGGTGCCGAAGATGGAACCCATGTCCAGCGCGCTGGTGAGCATCATCAGCACGCCGGCCAGCACAATGACCAGGAAGTAGATGTTCTTGGTGGTCTCGCGCAGGTTCAGCCAGCTCATCTTGAACAGCAGCGAGGCCAGGCTGCGCGAGGCGAAGTCCGGCTTCTCCTGCGTGCTGGTGGACTGGGCCGACAGGTGCAGCGGCGTCTCGCCCTCGCCGCGGCTGGTGCTGCCGGAGCCGCTGTCGATGGTGGCGATGAAGTGGAAGCGCCAGTAGCCCAGCAGCAGGCCGGCCAGCGCGAACGAGCACCACAGCACGCGGTTGAGCAGGTACACGCCCTCCGGCCAGAACATGCGGGTGTTGCGCTCGAAGATGGGCCAGTATTCGGTCAGGCGGATCACGGCGGTGGTGCCGAAGGGATCGATCAGCGCGGCCAGCGTTTTGTAGTCGAGGTCGCGCGCCAGGCCGGGCGCGACGATGTAGCCGATCAGCATGACCACGCTGGAGATGTAGACCGGCAGCATGCGCCGCGTCAGCGCGGCCAGGATGAAGAACACGGCGCCGAAGATGAACAGGTCGGGCAGGATGACGATCAGGTAGGGGATCAGGTAGCCCAGCAGGCCCGGCTGGCCGAGGCGCTCGGGATCGATGCCGGGAATGTAGCTGCCCAGCCAGACGCCCAGCACGATGCTGGTGAAGATGATCGCCAGCGTGAAATAGGCGCCGAGGAAGCGGCCGAACATGTACTGGTGCTTCTTGATCGGCGCCGAGAAAAAGAAGTGCTGCATGTCGTATTCGAAGTCCTGCTGCACCGAGCGGCCCATCATGGCGGCCATGACCACCACCCCCAGCGAGGCCAGCACGCTGGTGGTGAACATCAGCGAGCGCGGCGAATCGATCAGCTGGCTGCCGAAGGCGACCGCGGTGCCCTTGAAGACGCCGCCGGCGGCGGCCATCCACAGCATCGACAGCGCCAGGAAGCCGAGGAAATAGACCCAGGTGGACAGCAGCTTGAGGCGCTGGCGCGCTTCAAAGTAGGCGATGGAGAACATGCGGCCGCCTTAATCGCAGGCGGCCGCGGCGTTGTGGCGGCCGGCGATGGTGGCGAAGTAAACATCCTCCAGGTCGCCGATGGCTTCCTCGAAGCCGTCGCCGGGATCGGTCTCGCTGTAGACGTGGATGAGGGTGCGGCCGGACAGCAGGCGCGACGAGATGACCGGGTGGCGCAGCTGGAACGAGGGCAGGTCGCGCTTGTCGATGAAGCGGGCCCAGATCTTGTCGCTCACCTCGTGGATCAGTTCCTGGGTCGGCCCGCACAGCAGCAGGTGGCCCTTGTTGATGATGGCCATGTTGGCGCACAGGTCGGCCACGTCGCTGACGATGTGGGTGGACAGGATCACGGTCTTGTCGTCGCCGATGTCGGACAGCAGGTTGTGGAAGCGCACCCGCTCCTGCGGGTCGAGGCCGGCGGTGGGCTCGTCGACGATGATCAGCTTGGGGTCGCCCAGCAGCGCCTGGGCGATGCCGAAGCGCTGGCGCATGCCGCCGGAAAAGCCGCCCAGGCGCTGGTTGCGCACCTCGAACAGATTGGTCTGCTGCAGCAGGCCGTCCACCACCTCGCGCCGGCGGCCGCGGTGGGACAGGCCCTTGAGCACGGCGAAATGGTCCAGCAGCTCGTAGGCGGTCACCTTCGGATACACGCCGAAGTCCTGCGGCAGGTAGCCCAGCAGGCGGCGCACTTCGTCTTTTTCGTCCAGCACATCGATGTCATCCAGGAAGACCGAGCCGGAATCGCACTCCTGCAGGGTCGCCAGCGTGCGCATCAGCGTCGACTTGCCGGCGCCGTTGGGGCCGAGCAAGCCGAACATCCCGGCCGGGATGGTGAGCGAGATGTTGTCCAGCGCCACGACGCCATTGCCGTAGGTCTTGGACAAGTTGCTGATACGTAATTCCATGCTAACTCCTGAATGATTCTGCCGGTGCCTGGCCGGCATTTCTGCACGGCCATACACTTTTCACATGATGGCATTGTATTGAATTTGCCCTGGACATGGGGCGCCATTGCGATGGGCGGCGCAATCCGCGCGCCAGAGTGCAAAAACAGCGTACCAGACGGCAGCACAATTCAGGCTGGTTGAATAGACAACTTATTCAATTTCTAAACAAAACCTGCTCGCGGTTGAACCACCAGCGGCACACGGCCAGCAAGGCGCCGGCGGTCAGCGTGGTCGACAGCAGGATGACCCAGAACATGCTGTAGTCCATCGTTCCCTTGACCAGCTCTTTCATTGCCAGCGAAACATTAGTCAGCGGCACCATCGCCCATTTCCAGTTCAGCTCCACGCCGGGCAGCAAGGCCACCAGGGTCGGCAGCACGGTGACCAGGATCAGCGGCGAGATCAGGCCGGCCGCCTCCTTGTAGCTCTTGGCGTAGACCGAGATCGACAGCAGGATGGCGGCGAAGATGGCGGCGGTCGGCACCAGCATCAGCGCCACCATGGCCAGGTCCAGCGGGCCGATGGCGCGCACCATCTGCCCCAGGTCGCTGCCGATGACGGGGCCGAAGAAGGTCAGCAGCACGCCCATGCTGGCGATCATCAGCAGCGCCGAGGTCAGGCCCACGGTGAACAGCATCAGGAACTTGGCCATCACCAGCGCGCTGCGCGACACCGGCGCCAGCAGCAGGGTTTCCAGCGTGCCGCGCTCCTTCTCGCCGGCGCCGGTGTCGATCGCCGGATACATCGCCGCCAGCAGGCACACCATCAGCAGGATGTAGGGCAGCATGCCGCCCACCACCGCGCCCATCTGCTCGCGCTTGTCGGCGGTGGAATGGTCCTCCAGCGTGATCGGGTCCAGCGCGAAGCGCAGCTGCTCCTGGTTGAGCTTGAGCGCAGACAGCGCCTGCTCGCGCAGCAGGCGGTTCTGGCCGCCGATCACCGACATCACGCGCTTGCGCGTCAGGTCCACGGTCGCGGCGCTGTTGTAGTGCAGCGCGATCACGCCTTGCTGCTGCCGGGCCAGGCTGGCCTCGAAGCCGGCCGGGATCACCAGCGCGAACTTGATGCGGTCGTCGCCGATGGCGGCCTTGATGTCGGCCGGGCTGGCCAGCACCACCTCGCGGAAACCTTTTTCCCTGGCGAAGCGTTCGGCCAGGTGGGGCGCCTGCTCCTTGCCGAAGATCGAGTAGGCCATCTCGGCCTGGCTGGCCTGCTTGAACATGCTCGACGAGACGTAGCCGAAGCCGGTCAGGATCAGCGGCATCGCGAACACGGGGATGAACACCGTGAAGAAAAAAGTGCGGCGGTCGCGCGCCAGCTCCAGCAATTCCTTGATGTAGATGATCCACATGGCTCAGGCCTCCCGGTTGATGACGCCGACGAAGGCGTCGTACAGGTCGGCGCTGCCGCCCAGGTGGCGCAGCTCGTCGACCGTGCCGTGGAAGGCGGTCTTGCCGTGGTTGATGACGCACACGCGGTCGCACAGCTTTTCCACCTCGTGCAGGTGGTGGGTGGAGAAGATCAGCGGCACGTGCAGCGCCTTGTAGCTGGCGATGAAGTCCAGCAGGATCTTGGCCGACATCACGTCCAGCCCGGTGGTCGGCTCGTCGAGGATGACAATCTGCGGCTCGTGCACCACGGTGCGGGCGATCGAGCATTTCTGCTTCATGCCGGTGGACAGCTGGTCGGCGCGCTTGTTGCCGTACTCGGTCATCTGCAGCAGCTCGAACAGTTCGTCGCAGCGGCGCTTCAGGTAGGGCGGGCTCATGCCGTGCAGGCGGCCGAAGTATTCGACGTTTTCGCGCGCGGTCAGGCGGCCGTACAGGCCGGTGGTGCCGGACAGGAAACCGATGTGCTGGCGCGCGGCCAGCGGATCGCTCAGCAGGTCGATGCCGTTGGCGTGGATGCTGCCCGCGTCCGGTTTCAGGGCGGTCGACAGCAGGCGCAGGGTGGTGGTCTTGCCGGCGCCGTTGGGACCGAGCAGGCCCAGCACCTCGCCGGGCGCGCAGCGGAAGCTGACGTCGCGCACCGCGTGGAACCAGCCGTCGTGCTCGCGCGGATCGCGCCCCTGGGCCGGCTTGCCGCCGCGCGAGGCCGTCCGGAAGCGCTTGGCGAGACCCCTGACCTCGATCATGGTTCTGTCCTTGTTGAGAAAATTTTAAGAGTAGCATGTAAAAAATCTTACGTGCAAGCTACTGGTTGTACAAATGTCTTGCTATAGTCAGATATGGGAGAAGAACAGAAAATGCATCCTCAACTGCAGGAAAAGATCTTGGCCGTGACCCACTGTGGCGTGGACCGGCGCGAGTCCACCGGTTTCTTCCGCGTGGCGCTGGGGCTGTTTTACCTGTCCGGCCTGATGACCAAGGAAACCCTGGACTTCGACAAGCTGGACCGCGAGTTCAACCGCTTCATCTACCACAGCATCGGCAAGGGCCACAGCATCACCAGCATCCTGCAATACATGAGCGGGGAGAAGGTGGTGCCGGTGGTGGAGTCCAAGCGCTTCCTGCGTGCGTTCGCCGAGCACTGCCCGGAAGTGCCGATCGAGAACATCCCCTTCCTGCTGGGCCTGAACCTGAGCGTGGCGAAGGACATTTCCAAGATCGACGTGCGCGGCCCGGTGGCCGACTACATCGAACGCCAGCGCCAGTTGCGCGAGGCGGCCGAGGCAAATTGAGGCGGCGGCCTTTATAATATTGCTTTCGTTTTGAATGCGAGTTTGCCCATGGCCGCCTACCACCACACCCCGCTGGACCGATTGATCGCCGGCGCCGACAAGGCGCTGCGCGTGATCACCGGCGTCGCCTCGGCCTCGCGCCCGACGCCCGCGCTGCACGCGGCCGATGCCCAGATGAGCGAGGCGGAGACCCGCCACAGCGCCGGGCTGATGCGCGTGAACCACGTGGGCGAGGTGTGCGCGCAGGCGCTGTACAACTCGCAGGGCCGCTTCGCCAAGACCGAACAGATGCGCGCGCAGTTCGAGCAGGCGGGCAGGGAAGAGGAAGACCATCTGGCCTGGACCGCGCAGCGGCTGGGTGAATTGAATTCGCACATCAGCGTGCTCAATCCGCTGTTCTATGCGGGCGCGTATGCGCTGGGCACGGTGGCGGCGGTGCTGGGCGATGCGCGCAGCCTGGGCTTTGTGGTGGAGACGGAACGGCAGGTGGAGGCGCATCTTGCCAGCCACCTGGACAAGCTGCCGCCGCAGGACGCCAAGTCGCGCGCCATTGTCGAGCAGATGCGGATCGATGAAATCGAACACGGCGCCGCCGCGCAGGCGCTGGGCGCTGCGCAGATGCCGGCCCCGGTGCAGGCGGTGATGGCGGTGATGGGCAAGATCATGACCTCCACCGCGTATTACATTTAAGCCTCGATAATCTCGAACGAATGCGTGATCTCGGCGGTCTTGCCGAGCATGATGGACGCCGAGCAGTACTTGTCGTGCGACAGCGTGATTGCCCGTTCCACCGCCTCGGGCTTCAAGTCCTTGCCGGTCACGGTGAAGTGGAAATTAATCTTGGTGAACACTTTCGGCTCGGTGTCCGCGCGCTCGGCGGTCAGCGTGCACTCGCAACCGCGGATGTCGGCGCGGCCCTTCTTCAGGATCAGCACCACGTCATAAGCCGTGCAGCCGCCGGTGCCCAGCAACACCATTTCCATCGGACGCGGCGCCAGGTTGTGGCCGCCGCCCTCGGGCGCGCCATCCATGTTGACCATGTGGCCGGAACCGGTCTGGGCCAAGAAACTCATGCCCGACGGGCCATTCCAGCTGACTTTGCATTCCATCGTTTTCTCCGTTATAAATCGTTGCGCGTATTGTAAAGGAGTCCGGCCGGACTGGCTTGCATGAGGTTTTTTTCCTTGCCGTGGGCGCGCCGGGATCGCATAATTTGTTGACATAGATCAAGGAGTCGGCGATGAGTCATGCTATCGAATACCTTTGTTCCTACGGCGAACTGACGGCGCCGGGCACCACGCCGACGGGGCCGCTGGCCGACGATTTCACGCTCAATTCGCCGGTCGGCGTGCATGCCGATAGTTACGGCCGGCTGTGGGTGTGCGACACCGGCAACAGCCGCGTGCTGGTGTTCTCGGCCGACCTGTCCACGCTGTTGCACGTGATCGAAGGCCCCGGCGACGACACACCCGAGGCGCCGCGCCTGCTGATGCCCTTCCATGTCTGCCCCCATCCCACCCACCAGCTGATGTACTGCACCGACATGGGCCACGGCCGCGTGGTGGCCTTCGCCTACGACGGGGACGAAGTCTGGTTCAGCTATGCCTTCGGCCAGGGCGACAGCCGCTACCTGCCGCTGTCCGACCCCAACGGCATCACGGTGGTGCGCGAGCGCGACGGCGTCGATTACCTGTATGTCTGCGACGAGTTCTTCCATACGGCCGACGACCTGGCCAGCCGCTGCGTGAAGTTCACGCTGGAGGGCGAGTTTGTCGCGCAGTTCCGCCATGTGGCGGGGCCCGGCGTCCGCCATGAACTGCTGTGGCCGCAAGGCCTGGCCAGCGACGGGAAGGGCAATCTTTATCTCGCCAACACCGGCCACTACGAGGTGCTGAAGATCAGCACCGACTGGCCCATCGTCAACGAGTGCGTGCAGGCGCCGCACGATACGGTCATGCTGCACCAGCACAGCAAGCCCGGCGGCATCGGCAAGTTCAACGTGATGCGCTCGGTGTGCGTGATCGGCGACCGCGTGTTCGTGCCGGGGCACATCGAGAACGCCATCACGATCTACGACCTCGACGGCGGACAGGTCGGCGTGGTCAATGGGCTGCTGCCGTTGTGGAACCATACGCTGGAGCCGGTGCATTCGCTGTCCGACCTGGTCTACGGCGCGCTGGAGGACGTGGTGTTTGTCGGGCCGTACCAGGTCTGCGCGGCGGAGGACGAGCCGGACGTGTATTTCATCAGCGAGCCGTTCGCGTCCAGCGTGATCAAGGTGCGCATCCCGCGCGCGCGGGGCGAGGAGGATGCGCTGCTGATCGAATCGGTCGGCCACCGGCGCGACGACCAGAACCGGCTGCGCTCGACCTCGCAATTCAACTGCATGACGTCGGTGATCGGCTTCAAGCGCGAGCGCCGCATGCTGCCGCGCGACGCCACCGTGGGCGGCAACTGGATCGACTACTGGGCCCGGACCACCACCAGCATCTACAAGTACTGGTACGACCAGTTCCGCACCCAGCTGGGCTTTGATCCGCTGGCGCGCATGGAGAACGCCTCGCTGAACATCGATTCCGGCAACTGGTGCATGAAGACCTTCAGCACCGAGAGCGATCCCTACCGCCAGTTGCAGGACATGATGCGCGGCTTCTTCGTGCCGGGCGACCTGGCGATGGACGTCTACTATCCGCACACGCCGCCGCTGGGGCAGATCTGTCCGGGCACGCCCATCGTGTTCGTCACCAACTTCAACCTGTGCACGGTGACCATGTACCAGTTCAACCCGGCCGGCTACCTGATCAACTACGGCGTGCCGTTCGGCCGCGCGGGCATAGGCGGCGAGGGCACGCTGAAGGCGCCGCAGGGGATCGCGGTCAACAGCCATGGCGAGATCTACATCGCCGATTCGCTCAACAACCGCATCTCGATGTGGCAGATCCAGCCGACCGGCTACGTGGAGTTCCGCAAAAACTTCCGCTGGCGCGACGACGACGGCTTCACGCCCTGCGACATCGCGATCGACGGCCAGGACCGCTTGTTCGTCTGCGACCAGTTCAACAACTGCCTGCGCGTGTTCGACCGCGAGGGCAACAGCCTGTGGAGCTACGGCCACCTCGGCTACTGCGACGATGTCAACGTCGACTACGAAAACTTCATGCTGCCGGCCAGCGTGTGCATCGACGGCGACCGCCTGATCGTCAACGACCTGGTCAACCGCGCGCTGAAGATGTTCCGCATCGGCGACGATACGCTGCATTACGAGTCCGGCATTTCCGTGTTCAAGAAATACCCGGACGCGGGCGGCGTCTGGATGCCGTACTTCATCTACGCCGACCGGGGACGCCTGTACGTGCCCGACACGACTTTCAATGTGGTCAATGTTTTCAGCTACCAGGCCGCCGCGCCTGATTCCGTCGGGATTGCGGCTTGACTCAGCGGGCGGTTCCAGCTTATACTTGTCGGCTTTCCGTTCGCTCAGGAAAGTAAATAAGAAGGCCGAGTCCGCTGAAGCCATGGCGGAACCACCATTTGAGCGTGTTTTATTATTTAGGAAGTCAACATGAAAACTTTTTCCGCTAAGGGCCACGAAGTCCAGCGCGATTGGTTCGTGATTGACGCGACGGACAAAGTCCTCGGACGTGTTGCCAGCGAAGTGGCACTCCGACTGCGCGGCAAACACAAGCCAGAATTTACTCCTCACGTCGACACCGGCGATTTCATCGTCATCGTCAACGCAGGCAAACTGCGCGTGACCGGCACCAAAGCAACCGAGAAGACCTACTACCGTCACTCGGGCTACCCAGGTGGCATCTATGAGACCAACTTCCTGAAAATGCAACAGCGTTTCCCAGGCCGTGCTCTGGAAAAAGCCGTCAAAGGTATGCTGCCGAAGGGCCCACTGGGCTACGCAATGATCAAGAAGCTGAAAGTGTACGCTGAAGGTTCGCACCCGCACGCTGCTCAGCAACCTAAAGCACTCGAAATCTAAGGAACTGACATGATCGGTAACTACAATTACGGCACCGGCCGTCGCAAGAGTGCAGTAGCTCGTGTGTTTATCAAAGTTGGCACTGGCCAAATCATCGTTAACGGCAAGCCAGCGGCTGAGTACTTCTCCCGCGAAACCGGCCTGATGGTTATTCGTCAACCACTGGAACTGACCGGCAACGTTGAGCGTTTTGACATCAAAGTCAACGTTCACGGCGGCGGCGAGTCCGGCCAGGCAGGTGCTGTGCGTCACGGCATCACCCGCGCCCTGATCGACTACGATGCAGCGCTGAAGGGCGATCTGGCACGCGCCGGCTTCGTTACCCGCGATGCACGTGAAGTTGAACGTAAAAAAGTTGGTCTGCGCAAAGCACGTCGCGCAAAACAATTCTCGAAGCGTTAATTTTTACGCTGTGGTGCGCTGCTTGCGGCGCGCCCTCAAAAAAGCCGCCGGCCTTGTGCCGGGCGGCTTTTTTGCTATCTGGCAGCGGTAATACGGCTGTCGCATATGCCTGATAAAATGGCAGTCCCCTCCACGCATTACCTCATTCAAGGAAAGAACATGATCAAAGTTGGCATCGTCGGCGGCACCGGATACACCGGAGTGGAATTGCTGCGACTGTTGGCAGTCCACCCTGATGTGCAGCTGACGGCTATCACGTCGCGCAAGGAAGATGGCTTGCCGGTTGCCGATATGTTCCCTTCGCTGCGCGGCCGCGTGAACCTCGCCTTCTCGTCGCCCGACAAGGCCGACCTGAGCCAGTGCGACGTGGTGTTCTTCGCCACCCCGCACGGCGTGGCGATGGCGCAGGCGCCCGAGCTGCTCAAGGCCGGCGTCAAGGTGATCGACCTGGCGGCGGATTTCCGCATCAAGGACAAGGCTGTCTTTGAAAAATGGTACAAGATCGACCACACCTGCCCGGAACTGCTGGAAGAAGCCGCCTACGGCCTGGCTGAACTGAACCGCGACGCCATCAAGGGCGCGCGCCTGGTCGCCAATCCGGGCTGCTATCCGACCACCATGCAGCTGGGCTACTACCCGCTGCTCAAGGCCGGCCTGATCGACGCCGGCGCGCTGATCGCCGATTGCAAGTCCGGCGTGTCCGGCGCCGGCCGCAAGGCCGAGATCGGCACGCTGTTCTCCGAGTCGAGCGACAACTTCAAGGCCTACGGCGTGGCCGGCCACCGCCACACGCCGGAAACCTCGGCCCAGCTGCAGAAATTCACCGCCGACAAGGTCGGCCTGGTGTTCACGCCGCACCTGGTGCCGATGATCCGCGGCATGCACTCGACGCTGTACGGCCGCCTGACCAAGGATGTCAGCAACGAACAGCTGCAGGCGCTGTTCGAAGAGCAGTACAAGGATTCGCCGTTCGTCGACGTGATGCCGTTCGGTTCGCATCCGGAGACCCGTTCCACGCGCGGTTCCAACATGCTGCGCCTGGCGCTGCATCGTCCGGACAACGGCAACACCGTGATCGTGCTGGTGGTGCAGGACAACCTGGTCAAGGGCGCATCCGGCCAGGCGGTGCAGTGCATGAACCTGATGTTCGGCCTGGAGGAAACCACCGGCCTGACGCAGATCGCGCTGCTGCCGTAAATCAAAGTGCGGCGGGGCGGGGATAGTAGATTAGAAATTCCCGCCCACCCTGCCAGCAGAAAGCCGCACATGATCGCCATGGACAGCCTGATCGGCGCCACCACCCGCGTGCAAGGCAACTTGCTGTTTCGCGGCGGGATGCGCATTGACGGTGAGGTCGTCGGCAATGTTGTCGCGGAAGCAGGATATCCGAGCTATCTGGTCGTTGCCGAGCACGCTCGTGTGGAAGGCGAGATACATTGCGATCACCTGGTCGTCAACGGCGAGGTGAAAGGTTGTGTTTTCAGTGGGGATTTGCTTGAAATCCAGCCCAGCGCCCGTATCATTGGGGATGTCAGTTATAAAGTGCTGGAAATGCACGGCGGCGCACAGGTGTTGGGCACATTGACCCATCGCGACAGCTCCGGCGTGGAGCCCCTTTTGGCGGTCTCTGGAGCATGATTTACGCCAACGGTCTATAATGGATCAAATGTTTTCACGTAGGAGTCTGAAATGAATGCTGTCGCCGAATCGCAAGAAGTAATTCCGTCGCCCATCATCTTCACCGACAGCGCGGCGCAAAAGGTCGCCCAACTGATCGAGGAAGAAGGCAATCCAGATTTGAAATTGCGCGTGTTCGTGCAGGGTGGCGGCTGTTCCGGCTTCCAGTACGGCTTCACGTTTGACGAAATCGTCAACGAAGACGACACCACCATGATCAAGAACGGCGTCCAGCTGTTGATCGACTCGATGAGCTACCAGTACCTGGTCGGCGCGGAAATCGACTACAAGGACGACCTGGAAGGCGCGCAATTCGTCATCAAGAACCCGACCGCTTCGTCGACCTGCGGCTGCGGCTCGTCGTTCTCGGTATAAGTTGCTGTAGTCCGGCTCCGGCCGGCTGCGATCAACGGCGGACAACTCCGGTTGTGCCGCCGTTTTTGTTTGCCTGTCGTTCCCGCCTGCGCGGGAATGACGTCAACGCGGGTAGAGGGCGCCCAATACCCGATCGCCACTGGCGCCCGTCACGCTCGGTAGGTTGCCCGCCAGCCGCTCGGTGAAGCGGTAGCCCAGCCAGGCGAAGGCCATCGCCTCGACCCGGTTCGGCGCCACGCCCAGCGCCTGGGTCGACGCCACCACCACGCGCGCGCCCAAGGCCGCGCCCAGCTCATCCATCAACACGCCGTTGTAGGCGCCGCCTCCGCACACGTAGACCGCGTCCGCGCCCGCGCCGTGGGCTTGTATCGCCTGCGCCAGCGTGAGCGCCGTCAGCCGCGTCAGCGTGCGTTGCACGTCTTCCGGCGCGGCGGCGGGGAAGGACGCCAGGTGCCGGTCCAGCCAATTGATGTGGAACAGGTCGCGGCCGGTGCTCTTGGGCGCCGGCAGCGCGAAGTAGGGTTCGGCCAGCATATTGGCCAGCAGGCCGGGGATTTCCTTGCCGCTGGCCGCCCAGGCGCCGTCTTGGTCGAATTCCTTGCCCAGGTGGCGGGCGATCCACGCATCCATCAGCACATTGCCCGGTCCGGTGTCGAAGCCGGTCACCTTGCCGTCGGCCAGTACGCTGATGTTGGAGATGCCGCCGATATTGGCCACCACCCGCGTCTGGCCGGCCTTGCCGAACAGCGCCTGGTGGAAGGCCGGCACCAGCGGCGCGCCCTGGCCGCCTGCGGCGATGTCGCGGCTGCGGAAGTCGGCGACCACGTCGATGCCGCACAGCTCGGCCAGCAGGGCCGGGTTATTGGTCTGGCGCGTAAAGCCCAGCTCGGGACGGTGGCGGATGGTCTGGCCGTGCACGGCCACCGCGCGGATGTCCTGCGCCTGCAGCGAGACGCCGTCCAGCAGCGCCTGCACGCAATCGGCGTAGTGCCGCGCCAGCTGGTTGGCGGCCAGCGCCTCGCGTTCGATCTCGTTGTGGCCGGCGGCCTGCAGGGCCATCAGCTCGGCGCGCAGCGCGGGCGGGAAGGGTACGTAGGCGGCCGCCAGCGTGTCGATGGCGTCGCCGCTGAAGCGCGCCAACGCGCCGTCCACGCCGTCCAGGCTGGTGCCGGACATCAAACCGATATACAAAGACATAGCCGCACCCCGAAACTGAAAAGCGTATTTTGCCTGAGCCGGCCGGCGCTGTCGCACACGGATAAAAAAACAGGCCGCTGAGGCGGCCTGTCTTGATGTAGCTTACTTTCGTGCGGCTTACTTCGCCGCGACGCGGGTGCCGCCGGAACCGCCCGGCTGCAGCAGCGCGAAGCGGTGCGACATGTCGGCGGCGTAGGCCTTGAAGCGCGACATTTCGGCGGCCGTCAGCGGCGCCTGGGCTTGCACGTTCATCGTGCTTGGATCCTTGGCTTCGCCGCCGACGCGGAATTCGTAGTGCAAGTGCGCGCCGGTCGACCAGCCGGTGGTGCCGACGTAGCCGATCACGTCACCCTGGCTGACCTTGGTGCCCTTTTTGATGCCAGGCGCAAAGCGGCTCATGTGGGCGTAGGCCGTGGTGTAGTTGGCCCAGTGCTTGATCATGACGAAGTTGCCGTAGCCGTTCTGGGTGCCGGCGAAATCGATCACGCCGTCGCCGGATGCGCGGATAGGGGTGCCGGTCGGTGCCGGGAAGTCGATGCCTTTGTGCTGTTTCCACTGGCCGGAAATCGGATGCACGCGCATCGCGAAGCCAGAGGAGATACGGGAGAATTCAACCGGGGATTTGAGGAAGGCTTTCTTGAGGGCTTTGCCGTCGAAGCTGTAGTAGCCGCCGCCCTGTTTGCTTTGCGGATCTTCGAACCAGACCGACTGGTACGTTGTGCCCTTGTTGGTGAACTCGCCGGCCAGGATGCGGCCCGCTCGCACAAACTCGCCGTCCTGCCAGAACGTCTCGTAGACCACGTTGAAATGGTCGCCGCGCTTCAGGTCGCCACGGAAGTCGATGCTGGTCGAGAACATCTCGACGATCTGCTTGACGATGGTGTCAGGCAGCTTGGCGCCGTCTTCGCTGGAATCGGTGGCCGCATACAGCGTCGAGCTGATGGTACGCGCGTGCATTTCCACGCGGCGCTCCAGCTTGGCCGCTTCTTCTTCCGCGACAAAGCCGTCGCCCTTGCGGGTGATCTTGATGTTCTTGACCGGAATGTCCTTGCCGTCCACCACGACCGCGCGCAGCCATTGCAGGTTGCCTTCGTCGTCGGTCTGCGCCTGGACCCGTTTGCCGGTCTTGAGCTGCATCACGCCTTTCGCCACTTTATCTTTTTTGATAAAGTTCTCGGCCGCCTCGTCGTCCACGCCGAGACGGGTCAACAGCGCGGCCAGCGTGTCGCCGGCGCGGATTTTTTCTTCGTGGACGAAGTGTTCGTTGGAGGATTGCTGTTCCAGCGCGGAGATCTGCGAGCTGAGGTCCGGCAGTGCGACCGTTTCCTGGACCGACTTGACCGGCAGGTCGGAGGCGTCGGGGGCGAGCGGCGCCACGCCGGCTGCACCAAAAGCACACACTGCAAGAAACAATGCAGACGCGCTGATGATGCGCGCCTTGCGCGTGGAACCTAGCAGACTGAACAAGCGTGAGCTTGTGAATTTATGTATTTGGTTCATGCAATCAGTTAAAATTTGCCGCTTGAACTATTCAGGAACGTTTTATTTCTTCTAATTGTTATTAAAGTTCGTTTTCGTACGGCAAGATTGATGGATCGAGGATTATATCAAACTCCTGAAGCCGCCTACCTTTTTCTGAAAAATACCGCAAAAAATTATGACTACCTCTTCTTCGACACCGCCGGCTCCCTCTAAAGTACTGCCGTTGACCGACAGCGTTCTGGAGGCACTCGCCATCACCAAACGCGGTGTCGACGAGCTGCTGATTGAAAGCGAGTTCGCGCAAAAGCTGGCGCGCTCGGAACAAAGCGGCGTACCGCTGCGTATCAAGCTCGGACTGGATCCTACCGCACCTGACCTGCACCTTGGCCACACTGTTGTGCTCAACAAGATGCGCCAGCTGCAGGACCTGGGCCACCAGGTGATCTTCCTGATCGGCGATTTCACCTCCATGATCGGCGATCCGTCCGGCCGCAACGCCACCCGTCCGCCGCTCACGCGCGAGCAGGTCGAGCAGAACGCCATGACCTATTTCAAGCAGGCCTCGCTGGTGCTGGATCCGGCCAAGACCGAAATCCGCTACAACTCCGAATGGTGCGACCCGCTGGGCGCGCGCGGCCTGATCAAGCTGGCCTCGCACTACACGGTTGCCCGCATGATGGAGCGCGACGATTTCAGCAAGCGCTTCAAGAGTGGGACTCCGATTGCGGTCCATGAGTTCCTGTATCCCTTGATGCAGGGCTACGATTCGGTCGCTTTGAAGGCAGACCTTGAGCTAGGTGGAACAGACCAGAAATTTAACTTGCTTGTTGGCCGCGAGCTGCAGAAGGACTACGACCAGGAACCGCAGTGCATCCTGACCATGCCGCTGCTGGAAGGCCTGGACGGCGTCGACAAGATGTCCAAGTCCAAGAACAACTACATCGGCATCACCGAACCGGCCAACACCATGTTCGCCAAGATCATGAGCATCTCCGACGTCATGATGTGGAAATACTTCGAGCTGCTGTCGTTCCGCTCGATCGCCGACCTGGCCGCGCTGAAGGCCACCGTCGACGGCGGCGCCAACCCGCGCGACGCCAAGGTGGCGCTGGCGCAGGAAATCGTGGCCCGCTTCCACTCGCAGGCCGCGGCCGAAGAGGCGCTGAACGACTTCGTCAACCGCTCCAAGGGCGGCATTCCCGACGACGTGGCGGAAATCACGCTGCCGGGCGCGCCGGCCGGCATCCAGCAACTGCTGAAATCGGCGGGCCTGTGCGCGTCGGTGTCGGAAGCTGGCCGCATGATCGACCAGGGCGGCGTGCGCATCGACGGCACCGTCGTCAGCGACAAGGCCGTGAAGATCGAGGCCGGCACCTTCGTGCTGCAAGTGGGCAAGCGCAAGTTCGCGCGCGTCACGCTGACCGCATGATCGGCCTGCTGCAACGGGTCAGCGGCGCCAGCGTGGTGGTCGACGGCGCCACCGTCGGCGCCATCGACGCCGGCTTGATGGTGCTGGTGTGCGCCGAGCGCGGCGACACGGAGAAGGAGGCCGATGCGCTGCTGGCCAAATTGCTGGGCTACCGCGTGTTCGCGGACGACGCCGGCAAGATGAACCGCAGCGTCACCGACGTGGAGGGCGGCCTGCTGCTGGTGCCGCAGTTCACGCTGGCGGCCGACACCAAGTCCGGCACGCGGCCCTCGTTCACGCCGGCCGCCGCGCCGGCCGACGGTCTGCGCCTGTTCAATTATTTTGTCGAACAGGCGCGCCAGAAGCATAAGGTGGTGCAGACCGGCCAATTTGGCGCGGATATGAAAGTGTCGCTGACCAACGACGGTCCGGTGACGTTCTGGCTACAGACAAACGCAAAATAACACCGGCGGTTGGAGAAGAGCATGAAACTTTCGAGCGACAGCTTTCGCAACGGCGGCGCGATTCCGGCGGAAAACGCCTTCGCCGCACTGGGCAAGGACGGGCAGGTGAGCCTGTCGGCCAACCGCAACCCGCACCTGGCGTGGCGCGACGTGCCGGCCGGCACCGAATCGCTGGTGCTGCTGTGCATCGACGGCGACGCCCCGCAGGACGCCACCGATGTCAACCGCGCCGGCCGCGTCCTGCCGGCCGGCCGGCCGCGCGGGGATTTCTTCCACTGGAGCCTGATCGACATCCCGGTCGGCGTGCAGGCGATCGCGGAGGGCGTGCTGTCCGACGGCGTGACCGCGCGCGGCAAGCCGGGCCCGGCTGCCGCGCTGGACGGTCTGGCGCTGCGCCAAGGCGTGAACGACTATAGCGGCTGGTTCGCGGCCGACCCCGCCATGGCCGGCGACTATTACGGGTATGATGGCCCCTGTCCGCCGTTTAACGATGAGCGTGTCCACCATTACATGTTCCGTATCTACGCGCTGGATACGCCGCGCTTGGAACTGGAAGGGCGCTTCACCTGCGCCGACGTGCTCAACGCCATCCACGGCCACATCGTCGACGAAGCCCAATTGATCGGCACCTACACGCTGAACCCGGCCCAGGCCGCCCAGGCGCGCCGGTCCAGAAAAAAGATTGCATGAAAAACAGCACCATTTTGTTGATACGCCACGGCGAGACCGCCTGGAACGCCGTGCGCCGCCTGCAGGGCCACACCGATATCCCGCTCAATGACGAGGGCGCCCGCCAGGCCGCCGCGCTGGCGCAGGCGCTGGCCGCCGAGCAGGTGGACGTGCTGGTCTCCAGCGACCTGCAACGCGCGATGCAGACCGCGCGAGCCGTGGCCGACCAGTACGACGGCCTGCGGGTGCAGACCGACGAGCAGCTGCGCGAGCGCTGCTACGGCGTGTTCGAAGGCATGCTGTACGCCGAGATCGAGCGCCGGTACCCGGCCGAGTACGCGCTGTGGCAGGCGCGTGATATCGACGCCGTGATGCCTGCCGGCGAGCGGGAGGCGGAAAGCTTCCGCCAGTTCTACCAGCGCGCCACCGGCGGCATCGCCGATTGGGCGCGGCGCCATCCGGGCCGCACCATCGCCATCGTCGCCCACGGCGGCGTGCTGGAGTGCGCCTACCGCGAGGCGGTCGGCATGTCGCTCGACAGCCCGCGCGACTTCCAGGTCAAGAACGCCAGCATCAACCGTTTCACGTGGGCGGACGGTAAGTTGGCGCTCACCAGCTGGGGCGAAGTCGATCACCTGAGCCTGGCCGCGATGGACGATATCGTCTGATGTCAAGACTGCACAGGTGTCGTCCACATAAAAAATAGTGCTTATTAATTGAGCACCCCTTCGGTTAAAATAGAGGGTTCCTTCTTCATGTTCAGGTATCGCCAGTGCAAATCGGCCCTCATTTACTGCGCAACAACGTTTTCGTCGCCCCCATGGCCGGCGTCACCGACCGCCCCTTCCGCCAGCTGTGCAAACAGCTCGGAGCCGGCTATGCGGTGTCCGAGATGGCGGCCTCGAATCCGCGCTTGTGGGCGACCGAAAAAAGCTCGCGCCGTACCGACCACACCGGCGAGATGGAACCCAAGGCGGTGCAGATCGCCGGCGCCGATCCGCAGGACCTGGCCGACTGCGCCCGCTTCAACGTCGAGCGCGGCGCCCAGATCATCGACATCAACATGGGCTGCCCGGTCAAGAAGGTGTGCAACGCCTGGTGCGGCTCGGCCCTGCTGCAGGACGAGGTGCTGGTCCGGCAGATCGTCGAGGCGGTGGTCGGCGCGGTCGACGTGCCCGTCACGCTGAAGTTCCGCACCGGCTGGGACCGCGCCCATAAAAACGCGCTGAACATCGCGCGCATCGCCGAGGACGCCGGCATCGCCATGCTGACCCTGCATGGCCGCACCCGCGCCGACGGCTACACCGGCGACGCCGAGTACGACACCATCGCGGCGGTCAAGCGCTCGGTCGGCATTCCGGTGGTGGCCAATGGCGACATCACCTCGCCGGAAAAGGCCCGGTTCGTGCTCGACTACACCGGCGCCGACGCCGTCATGGTCGGCCGCGCCGCCCAGGGCCGTCCGTGGATCTTCCGCGAGATCGACCATTACCTGCGCACCGGCACCCATCTGCCGGCGCCGTATGTGGACGAAGTGCGCGCCCTGATGGATGAACACCTGCGCGCGCACTATGCTTTCTATGGCGACTACCTGGGCGTGCGCACGGCGCGCAAGCACATCGGCTGGTATGTGCGCGACTTGCAGGGCGGCGAGGAATTCCGCCAGGAAATGAACCTGCTGGAGTCCACCGAAGAACAACTGATTGCCGTCGATCAATTTTTCGAATCCCAGTGGAGACACGGCGAGCGGTTACAATACCGCCTCCCGGAAGAATTGGCAGCAGCATAAGACGGCGTAGAGAGCCTAAAAAAGTCGGATCAGAAGGGTAAGCGCCGGGGCCACAAGCCCGCGCGGCGATTTACCAGCGTCAACAGATTAAAAGCGAACGATATAAAATGAGCAAAGAAAGTATCCAGGAAGTAGTCCAGAAGAGCCTCGAAGATTACTTCAACGACCTGGGCGAGCAGCAGGCTTCGAACATCTACGACATGGTCGTGCTGACCGTGGAAAAACCGATCCTGGAAGTGGTCATGACGCGCGCCGACGGCAACCAGTCGCACGCCGCGCAGATGCTGGGCATCAACCGCAATACCTTGCGCAAGAAACTGCAAGAACACGGCCTGTTGTAACAGCGCGCGTTTTTCCGGCATGAGTGGCTGGGGACGGCCGCCGTTGCCGCACCCGCAATACCGAATACGTCGTACCTCTATTCAACCACTAGCCCTCTCAAGCCATGATTAAACAAGCTCTCATCTCCGTCTCCGACAAAACCGGTGTGCTGGACTTCGCCCGCGCGCTGTCCGCCATGGGCGTCAACATCCTGTCGACCGGCGGCACCGCCAAACTGCTGGCCGACAACGGCGTGGCCGTGACCGAAGTGGCCGACTACACCGGCTTCCCGGAGATGCTCGATGGCCGCGTCAAGACGCTGCACCCGAAAGTCCACGGCGGCATCCTGGCGCGCCGCGATTTCCCGGAGCACGTGGCCAAGCTGGAAGAACACAACATCCCGACCATCGACATGGTGGTGGTCAACCTGTACCCGTTCCAGGCCACGGTCGCCAAGGACACCTGCACGCTGGAGGACGCGATCGAGAACATCGACATCGGCGGCCCGGCCATGCTGCGCTCCGCCGCCAAGAACCACAAGGACGTGGTGGTGATCTGCGATCCGTCGGACTACGGCGTGGTGCTGGCTGAAATGAAGGCCACCGACAACGCCCCTGGCTACGTCAGCTACGACACCCGCTTCACGCTGGCCACCAAGGTCTACGCGCACACCGCGCAGTACGACGGCGCCATCGCCAACTACCTGACCAGCCTGGACGCGACCCGCGCCCACGGCAGCCGCAACGCCTATCCGAAGACGCTGAACGTGGCGTTTGAAAAAGTGCAGGACATGCGCTACGGCGAGAACCCGCACCAGTCGGCGGCGTTCTACCGCGACATCGTCAAGACCGACGGCGCGCTGGCCAACTACCGCCAGCTGCAGGGCAAGGAACTGTCGTTCAATAACATCGCCGACGCGGACGCCGCCTGGGAATGCGTGAAGAGCATGGGCAGCTTCGACCAGAGCGCGGCCTGCGTGATCGTCAAGCACGCCAATCCGTGCGGCGTGGCGCTGGGCGCCAACGCGGCCGACGCCTACAAGCGCGCGCTGCAGACCGATCCGACCTCGGCCTTCGGCGGCATCATCGCCTTCAACGTCGAAGTGGACGCGGCTGCCGCGACCGAACTGGCCAAGCTGTTCGTCGAAGTGCTGATCGCGCCGGTGTTCACGGCTGAAGCCAAGCAAATCCTGTCGGCCAAGCAGAACGTGCGCCTGCTGGAAATCCCGCTGGGTAACGGCGTCAACGCCATGGACTTCAAGCGCGTCGGCGGCGGCCTGCTGGTGCAGTCGGCCGACTCGAAGAACGTGCTGATCGGCGACCTGAAGGTGGTCAGCAAGCTGCAGCCTACGCCGCAGCAGCTGCAGGACCTGATGTTCGCCTGGCGCGTGGCCAAGTACGTCAAGTCCAACGCCATCGTCTTCTGCGGTAACAACATGACGCTGGGCGTGGGCGCCGGCCAGATGAGCCGCATCGACTCGGCCCGCATCGCCTCGATCAAGGCGCAGAACGCCGGCCTGTCGCTGACCGGTTCGGTGGTGGCGTCGGATGCCTTCTTCCCGTTCCGCGACGGCCTGGACGTGGTGGTGGACGCGGGCGCGACCTGCGTGATCCATCCAGGTGGCTCGATGCGCGACCAGGAAGTGATCGATGCCGCCGACGAGCGCGGCGTCGTCATGCTGTACACCGGCACCCGTCACTTCCGCCATTAATACCTGAGTAGTTTGCACAGTGCGGCGGACGCATCCGCCGCACTGTTTTTATATACAGCATTCAATGTTCCCGGTTACAATCCGGGAATGATTATTCTCGGCATCGACCCCGGCTTGCGCACGACCGGCTTTGGCGTCATCCACAAGCAGGGCGCCAAGCTGCGCTACATCGCTTCCGGCACCATCAAGAGTGGCGAGGGTAGCCTGCCGGTGCGGCTGAAGGTGATCCTGGACGGCGTGGCCGAAGTGGCGCGCCTCTACCAGCCCGATTACGCCGCCATCGAGCAAGTCTTCGTCAACGTCAATCCACAATCGACTTTGCTGCTGGGCCAGGCGCGCGGCGCGGCCATCTGCGCGCTGGTGTCGGCCGAGCTGAGCGTGGCCGAGTATTCGCCCACGCAGGTCAAGCAGGCGGTGGTGGGCACGGGGCGCGCGGTCAAGGCGCAGGTGCAGGACATGGTGGCGCGCCTGCTATCGCTGCCCGGCCTGCCCGGCACCGACGCGGCCGATGCGCTGGGCGTCGCCATCTGCCACGCCCACAGCCGCGAAACGCTGACCCTGATCGCAGGCGCCGGCAAGGGCACGACCACGGTCGCCAGCGGCCCGCTGGCCGGCCTGCGCATGAAAAACGGCCGGCTGGTCGGGTAAACATTCCTCTTTAAAGGCTACAACACGATGATCGGTCGTCTCTCAGGTATTCTGCTTGAAAAAAATCCGCCGCAACTGCTGGTTGACTGCGGCGGTGTCGGCTACGAGGTCGATGTGCCGATGAGCACCTTCTACAACCTGCCCGGCGTGGGCGAGAAAGTGGTGCTGTTCACGCACCAGGCGATCCGCGAGGATGCGCATCTGCTGTTCGGCTTCGGCAACGCCGAGGAACGGGCGGTGTTCCGCCAGCTGATCAAGATCACCGGCGTCGGCGCGCGTACCGCGCTGTCGATTTTGTCGGGCATGTCGATCGCCGACCTGGCGCAGGCGGTGACGCTGCAGGAATCGGGCCGCCTGGTCAAGGTGCCGGGCATCGGCAAGAAGACCGCCGAGCGGCTGCTGCTGGAACTGAAGGGCAAGCTGGGCGCGGACATCGGCGCCGGCGGCGCGCACGCGGTGCCGGACTCGCAATCGGACATCCTGAACGCGCTGCTGGCGCTGGGCTACTCCGACAAGGAAGCCTTGCTGGCGTTGAAGACCGTGCCGGCCGGCAGTGGCGTCTCGGACGGCATCAAGCAGGCGTTGAAGGCGCTGTCCAAAGGCTGATCCGCCTCAATCGAATCGCAGGCGGCCCCGCCTATGCTCGACCATCGAGCCAAGCGGAGCCGCCGATCATGGACCAGCCGACGCAGGAACTCTTGCTATTTTGCGAGGTCACATACTTGCGCAGAAGGGCTGTGTCATGGTGCTACGGTTTTAATGGGCTAGGATTACTCTGCACAGCTGGCCCTTGCGGATGCGGCGCTTTCAGCGCTACGGAGGCAACATGGACACATCGAATACTGGTGGCGACAGCGGTTCGGGTTCGGATTCGAATGCCTCACCGCGTCAGAAGCCCGATATCTCAGCCGGGCTCGTACAGCTGAGAGCATCGTTGCAAGCCTGGAGGCAGTTGATCGATGAAGGCAAGGTAGAATCACTGATATTGAAAATCGATTCGCCGCCGGAACTGGCGGGCGTCCCTAATCGCATACTGACCGAACCAGAATTGCAGCAGCTAATACTGAGCAAAAAACTGCAAAGCGATTACATGCAGCGAATACGGAAAACCCCGAGACTTGATTAAATAGGCAACCAGCAACTGCATGAGCATCCAGACCGACAGCTTCACCGAACAACGCATCATCGACGCGGCGCCATCGTCGCCGAATGAGGAGGCGATCGAGCGCGCTTTGCGGCCCAAGCATCTCGATGAATATGTCGGCCAGTCCAAGATCCGCGACCAGCTGGAAATCTTCATCGCGGCCGCGCGCAACCGCAAGGAGGCGCTGGACCACACATTGCTGTTCGGCCCGCCCGGCCTGGGCAAGACCACGCTGGCCAACATCATCGCCCGCGAGATGGGCGTGAACCTGCGCCAGACCTCCGGCCCGGTGCTGGAGCGCCCCGGCGACCTGGCCGCCATCCTCACCAACCTGGAAGCCAACGACGTCCTGTTCATCGACGAGATCCACCGCCTGTCGCCGGTGGTCGAGGAGATCCTGTACCCGGCGCTGGAGGACTACCAGATCGACATCATGATCGGCGAAGGCCCGGCCGCGCGTTCCGTCAAGCTGGACCTGCAACCGTTCACGCTGGTCGGCGCCACCACCCGCGCCGGCATGCTGACCAATCCGCTGCGCGACCGCTTCGGCATCGTCGCCCGCCTGGAGTTCTACAACACCGAGGAGCTGACCCAGATCGTCACCCGCAGCGCCGCGCTGCTGAAGGCCAACATCGCTCCGGACGGCGCGGTCGAAGTGGCCCGCCGCGCGCGCGGCACGCCGCGTATCGCCAACCGCCTGCTGCGCCGCGTGCGCGACTATGCCGAAGTCAAAGGCAACGGCGACATCACCAAGTCCGTGGCCGACGCCGCGCTGGTCATGCTCGACGTCGACACCGTCGGCTTCGACGTCATGGACCGCAAACTGCTGGAGGCGGTGCTGTACAAGTTCGGCGGCGGCCCGGTCGGCATCGGCAACCTGGCGGCGGCCATCGGCGAGGCGGCCGACACCATCGAGGACGTGCTCGAACCCTACCTGATCCAGCAAGGCTATCTGCAACGCACGCCGCGCGGCCGCGTCGCCACGCCGGCCGCCTACAAGCACTTCGGCGTCACGCCGCCGCGCACCAATCCCAACGGCGAACTGTGGGACCTGTGATGCAGATCTGGGTCGATGCAGACGCCTGTCCGGCGGTCATCAAGGACATCCTGTACCGCGTGGCCGACCGCGTGCCGTTGCAGGTCACGCTGGTGGCCAACCAGCTGCTGCGGGTGCCGCCGTCGCGCCATAT
This sequence comes from Duganella vulcania, assembly GCF_009857655.1. Lineage (NCBI taxonomy): Bacteria > Pseudomonadati > Pseudomonadota > Betaproteobacteria > Burkholderiales > Oxalobacteraceae > Duganella > Duganella vulcania. The sequence continues at coordinate 17,829 of NZ_WWCX01000017.1, read as the reverse complement.
CCGCTCGGTGCAGGTGCCGTCCGGCGCCGACGTGGCGGACCAGGAAATCGTGCGCCTGATGGCGCCCGGCGACCTGGTCGTCACCGGCGACATCCCGCTGGCTTCGGACGTGCTGAAGAAGGGTGGCTACGCGCTCAATCCGCGCGGCGAGTTCTACACCAACGACAACATCGCGCAGATGCTGACCATGCGCGCCTTCATGGACGAGCTGCGCGGCAGCGGCGTCGACACCGGCGGCCCGGCCGCCTTCAACCAAAGCGACCGGCAGAACTTCGCCAACAGCCTGGACCGGCACATCAGCAAGGCGCGGCGCCAGGCCTGATTCATTTGGGCAGGCGCAGCGTGGGCACGAAGCGGGTCAGGTAGATGCTGACGCAGCCGCCGATAAGCAGCAGCATCAGCTGCAGCCAGAGCTTGTCCACGCGCCACATCGAATAGCCCAGCGACGCCCACATGAAGACCAGCACCCACACCTTGCCGCGCAGGGGGATGCCCTTGCCGTTCTCATAGTCGCGCAGGTATTTGCCGAATACAGGATTAGTCTGCAGCCAGTGGTGCAGGTGCGTCGAGCCGCGCGCGAAGCAGGCCGACGCCAGCAGCAGAAAGGGCGTGGTCGGCAGCAGCGGCAGGAAGATGCCGAGGATGCCCAGCACAACGGCCAGGCAGCCAACCAGGTTCAGGAATATTTTCATGTTCTTAGAGGGGGGCGGTTAGTCGGCGAGGTGGGCGCCATCCTTACAGCGGATACAAAAAATATAAAAATGAAATCATTGTAATGGCAACGCGATGTCATGTGACTAACACGTGCCGCGCATCGGTGCGGCATCCATTCACATAATAAAGGAAGACATCAGATGAAATCTTACACTCTCGCCAAGGCCGTGCTGGCCGCATGCGTTGGCCTGTCCGCCTGCGCCGCCCAGGCGGCCGACGTCACCTTCACCTTCACCAACACCGCGCCGGCCGGCGGGGTCGGCGTCGCGCCGCTGTGGCTGGGCCTGCACAACGGCAGCTTCGACAGCTTCGACGTCGGCAGCGCCGCCTCGGTGGCGATCGAGCGCGCAGCCGAGGACGGCAACGCCAGCGTGCTCACGTCGAACTTCGCCAGCCAGGTTGCCGGCGGCCTGCAAACCACGCTGCCGAACGGCCCGCGCTTCCCCGGCGCCAGCAGCACCTTCACGCTGCACAACGTCGACCTGAACGGTGCCAACCGCTACCTGAGCTACGCCGCGATGGTCGTGCTCAGCAACGATTTCTTCATTGGGAATGACAACGCCAAGGCGATCGACCTGTCGTCGCTGGCCGGGGGCGGCAGCCTGTCGCTGGCGCTGGGCGGCGCCGGTCATGTGTACGACGCCGGCACTGAGCAGAACAACTTCGCCTACTCGCTGGCCAACGGCGCCTACGGCATCGGCGGCGGCCAGAGCGCCGCCAACCAGGGCATCGACGAGCACGGTGTGGTGCATGTCGCGACCGGCAATCCCTATCTGAGCTTTGTCGACGACGGCCACTACGTGCCGGCCAACTTCGACTGGACCGCGCTGAACTTCAACAACCAGCAATCCATCGGCCGCCTGGACATCTCGGTGACGGCCGTGCCGGAGCCGGAAACCTACGCGATGCTGTTCGCCGGCCTGGGCCTGCTGGGCGTGGTCGCGCGCCGCCGCCAGGGGCAGGGCAAGGTTGCTGAGGCCGCTGGCGATATCGCCTGAGTCCGGGCCGGGCGGCGTCAGTCCATGCCGGCCTTGCCGGGCGCCCAGTACGCCTTGCTTTGACGCCGCCCGGCCGCCGCACCCTGCTGGCGCAGCAGCCGGCTCATGTGCTGGATCGAGCCGGCCTGCCCGGTCAGCACGATCTCCGCCGAAGGGTGCGACTGCAGCAGCGCCGACATGTGCGCGTCCAGCTCGTTGAAGTGCTCGCCGCCCTCGAGGCGGACGCAGAGGTGCGCGTCATCCAGCCGCAGTTGCCGGATGACGGGCGCCACCTCGGCCAGAGCGGAGACCTCCAGCACCATCCGCAGCGGCGACGCCTGGCTGGACAACGCCACCGCCAGCCCCAGCGACGTTTCATCCCCGAACAAAACGGCCGGCCCGCGCGGCTGCTGCAGCCGCAGCGATCTGCGTGGACCGAAGACGGTGCAGTCGTCGCCCTTGCGCACCAGGCGCGCCCAGTGCGTGCCGGGGCCGTCCGCGTGCAGATAAACCAGGATGCGCGTGCGTCCGCTTTCGGCGTCCCAATCCATCGGCGTGTAGGTGCGCTGCACCCATCCGCCCAGCTGGATCTGGATCTTGTCGCCCGGCGTCCAGGCGATGTTGCGCAACGCGTCGCCGCCCAGCGTGATGAGGCGGAAGGCGGAGCCGATATCCTCGACGTGCAGCACCTGCGCGTTGCGCGTAAACAGCTTCAGTACCGCCGCTTCAAGCCGGCCGGGGCGCCGTTGCAGGGTGGGCGGGAGGATGTCGTTCATTGTTCAGGCTCCTTAAATATTCAGGTTGAGGGGAGGGCGCGTCCGTGCTGATGCAGACGGGCCTTGCGCCGGAATATTGTGGGAGTCGCCGCGCCCATAAAAAAACCCCGCAACTTGCGGGGCTCGATTTGGTTCGTGCGGCGGTGCTTACTCCTGGCGCACCCACACCTGCGAGCGGCCCAGCATCGGCACGCCGATGTAGCCGCGCACGCTCAGCTTCTTGCCGCCGTCGGTCAGGTGCATCTTGCTGCGGTAGACCTTGCCGTTGTCCGGATCGAGGATCTCGCCGCCGTTGTATTCGTCGCCGTCCTTTTTCAGGCCGGTCATGATCACCAGGCCGATGACCGGCTGGTTCTTGCGAGCGTCTTCGCACTTCTCGCATTTGGGATTCTGGTCTTCGGTTGGCGCACGGAACAGCTGCTCGATCTTGCCTTGCAAGACGCCGTTGTTGTCGGTGATGCGTATCAGCGCTTTCGGCTTGCCGCTGACGTCGTCGATGTTTTTCCACAGGCCGACCGGGGAGCTGTCGTCGGCGAAGGCCGGGGCGATGGACAGCGCGGCGGTGATGAGTAAAGCGAGGAATTTCATGGGGGTCTCCAAGGTTATTTTATCCATCGAGTGTAGCAAAAAAATGACCGGTCGTACTATTTTCTCGAGAATTATACATATTGTCTAAAATAAGATAATATGTGCGGATGAAAAAGACGCCCGAACAACAAAATCTCCTGGAGCAGATGAAGCAGGTCGCAGACGGCTTGGGCAAGACCCTGGCGCCGTTCTGCGAGGTGGTGCTGCACGACCTGACCAATCCCGAGCACGCCATCCTGGCGATCCACAACAACCTGTCCGGGCGCGAGGTCGGCGCGCCGGCCACCGAGCTGGGCCTGGCGCGCGCCGCCGATCCCGACGTCGCCCAGGTCATCGCCAACTATCCGAACACCTTCGCGGACGGCCGCCGCGCCAAGAGCACCTCGATCGGCATCAAGGACAGCCAGGGCCAGTATGTGGCCGCGCTGTGCATGAACGTGGACCTGACGGTGTTCCGCAGCCTGAACACGCTGCTGACCCAGTTCAGCGCGGTCGACAACGATTCCGCCGTGCGCGAGACGCTGGAGCCGGCCGGCGCCGACGCGCTGCGCGCCCGCATCGACCAGTTCGCCGCGCGCCTGGCCACCACGCCGCGCGCGCTCAAGGCCGAGGAGCGCAAGGCGCTGATGCGCGAGCTCAAGGAGTCCGGCCTGAGCGACGTGCGACGTGGCATGGACATCGTCGCCAATTACCTGAACGTCTCGCGCGCCACGGTGTACAACGATGTCCGCGATGGCCAATAACCCCGCCCACCTGCTGCTGCTGGACCGCGACCAGGCCGCCGCGCTGCTGCAGCCGGACGACGTGCTGGCCGCTGTGCGCGAGGCCTTCCTGCTGCACGCCAGCGGCGACGGCCGCAACTTCCCGCTGGTGCGCGAGACGCTGCCGGCAGGCGTGTTCGGCATCAAGTCGGGCGGCGCGGCGCCGCTGGACTTGCTGGGCATGAAGGCGGCAGGTTTCTGGCCTGGCAACCGCAACCATGGCGCGGACGGCCATCAGGCCACGATCATGCTGTTCGATCCGGCCACCGGACGGCCGCAATGCCTGATCGACGGCAACGCCGTCACCACCGGGCGCACGGCGGCGGCAGGGGCACTGGGCCTGCTGGCGCTGGCGCGTCCGGACAGCGCGGCGCTGTGCGTGTTCGGCACCGGCGTGCAGGGCAGCGCGCATGTGGACTACGCGTTGCGCGCGCTGCCGGGACTGCGGCGCGTGCGCTACCTGACTTCCGACGGCCGTCGCGATGCCGCATTCGAAGCGCGCTTCGCGCAGCGCTGCGACGTCGCGCCCGGCGCCGGCGCCGATGCGGCGGTGGCCGATAGCGACATCGTCATCACCGCCACCACCGGACGCGGCCCGTTGTTCGCGCCGCAAGCGGTGCGCCCCGGCACGCACCTGAACTGCGTCGGCAGCGACACGCGCGGCAAGCGCGAACTGGCGGAAGGCATGCTGGCGCGGGCCAGCGTCTGGGTCGACGACCTGGCGCAGGCGCTCGCCATCGGCGAGCTGCAGTGGGCGCCGCAGACGCCGGTGAAAGAATTCGGCACGCTGCTGGCGGAGGGCGTTCCCGTGCGCCACGGCACCGCGGCGGACGCCATCACCATCTTCGACATGACGGGTATCGCCCTGCAGGATCTTTCGGTGGCGCGCATGCTGCGGCAGCGCGCTTTGGCAACCGGCACAGGCACCAGCGTGGCCTGGCCATGGTAATCACAAGGACTAACATGAACGATTTGATACTCCCCACCTACGCCGACGTGGTCGCTGCATCGGAACGCATCGCCGGCCACGCGCACCACACGCCGGTGGCCACCTCGCGCACCGCCAACGAGGAGCTGGGCGCCGACGTATTCTTCAAGTGCGAGAACATGCAGCGCATGGGCGCCTTCAAGTTCCGCGGCGGTTACAACGCGCTGGCGCGCTTCACGCCCGAACAGCGCCGCGCCGGCGTGGTGGCGTTTTCGTCGGGAAACCATGCGCAGGCGATCGCGCTGGCGGCCAGGCTGCTGGGCATTCCGGCCACCATCGTCATGCCGCTCGACGCGCCGGCCTCGAAGGTGGCCGCCACGCGCGGCTACGGCGCGCAAGTGGTCACTTACGACCGCTACACCGAGGACCGCGAGCAGATCGGCCGCGACCTGGCGCAGAAGCACGGGCTGACCTTGATCCCGCCGTACGATCACGCGGACGTGATCGCGGGGCAGGGCACGGCAGCCAAGGAACTGTTGGAGACGGTGGGACACCTGGACGCGCTGTTCGTCTGCCTGGGCGGCGGCGGCTTGCTGAGCGGTTCGGCGCTGGCGGCGCGTGCGATCTCGCCGTCGACCCGCATCTACGGCGTGGAGCCGGAGGCGGGCAACGACGGCCAGCAATCGTTCCGCAGCGGCAGCATCGTGCATATCGACACGCCGAAGACCATCGCCGACGGCGCGCAGACGCAGCACCTGGGCAATCTGACTTTCCCGATCATCAAGCGCGACGTGGACGATATCTTGACCGTCAGCGACGAGCAGCTGCGCCACGAGATGCGCTTCTTCGCCGGCCGCATGAAGATGGTGGTGGAGCCGACCGGCTGCCTGGGCTTCGCCGCCGCACGGGCGATGAAGGACCAGCTGCAGGGCAAGCGCATCGGCGTGATCATCAGCGGCGGCAACGTCGACATCGACCGCTACGCCGAACTGCTGCGCCACTGATCAGGCGTATTTTTTCTGCTTGAAATCGCGCAGCACCTCGTGCGCCGCGTTGTGGCCCGGCGCGCCGGTCACGCCGCCGCCGGGGTGGGTGCCCGCGCCACAGGTGTACAGGCCGGCGATGGGCCCGCGATAGTCGGCGTGGCCCAGCATCGGCCGCGCCGAGAATAGTTGATCCAATCCCAGCGCGCCGTGGAAGATGTCGCCGCCGACCAGGCCGAAGGTGCGCTCCAGGTCGAGCGGACTCATGATCTGCCGGCCCAGCACGGACTGCTTGAAGTTGGGCGCGTAAGTGTTCACGGTGTCGATCATCAGGTCGGCCACGGTGTCGCGGTGTTGGTCCCAGCTGGCGCCGTCGGGCAGCTGCGGCGCCACGTGCTGGCAGAACAGGCTGGCCACGTGCTGGCCGGGTGGCGCCAGGCTCGGGTCCAGTGTCGAGGGAATCAGCACCTCCACGATGGGCTTGCGCGCCCAGCCCAGCGCGCGGGCGTCGTGGTAGGCGCGCTCCATATAGTCCAGGCTGGGCGCGATGATGATGCCGCTGCCGTGATGCTCGGCCATCGTCTTGCCGGGCAGGCAGCTGAAGTCCGGCAGTTCCGACAGCGCCACGTTCATACGGAAGGTGCCGGAGCCGCAGCGCCAGCCTTGCATGCGGCGCAGGAAGTCGGCGGGCAGGGCGGCAGCATCGACCAGCGAGGTGTACAGCAGGCGCGGATTGAGGTTGGACACCACCACACGCGCATCAAGCCGCTCGCCTTTCGCGGTGACGACGCCGACCGCGCGGCCCTTATCCAGCAGCACTTCGCGCACGCCGCAGCCGGTGCGGATCTCGACGCCGCGCGCCTCGGTCGAGCGGGCCATCGCCTGCGTGATCGCGCCCATGCCGCCGATGGCGTGGCCCCACGCGCCCTTCTTGCCGTTGACCTCGCCGAATACGTGGTGCAGCAGCACGTAGGCGGAGCCGGGCGTGTAGGGGCTGGCGTAGTTGCCGACGATGCTGTCGAAGCCGTAGGCAGCCTTGATCGGTGCGCTCTCGAACCAGCCGTCCAGGTAATCGCCGGCCGACTTGGTGAACAGGTCCAGCAGCTCGCGCTGGGTGGCGACCGGCAGCTTGCGCATGCGGTTGCCCAGGCCGCCGGCCTTGATCAGCTCGGGCAGGGCGCTGAGCCAGCCACCTTGGACCAGGTTGGGCGGCGTTTGCAGCACGGTTTCGCGCAGCAGTCCGGCGGCGGTCTCCAGATGCTGGGCGTAGGCTTGCAGGCGGCTGGCGTCGCGCGGGGAGAACTTCGCTACTTCGGCCTCGGTCTGGCCGGCGCCGATTTTCAGATAGCGGCCGTCGTCCAGCGGCAGGAAGTTAGACAGCGGGCGCTCGACGATGTGAAGGCCGTGTTTTTTGAGCTCGAGGTCGTTGATCACCTTGGGGTTAAGCAGCGACACGGTGTACGCGGCCACCGAATTGCGGAAGCCGGGATGGAATTCCTCGGTCACCGCCGCGCCGCCGACCACATCGCGCCGCTCCAGCACCGTGACCTTCAAGCCGGCCCTGGCCAGATAGTGGGCACACACCAGGCCGTTATGGCCGCCGCCGATAATGATCACATCGCGCATCGATAGTCTCCTTGGGTTCAGAAGCATCATTGTGCGGACGGCATCGGCAAATTGCATTGCACAGGCCGACGAATTGCGGGAATATACTGAGCAAAATGACGAATATTTCGGCAAAAGGAAATAATGGACGACATCGATCAGCAATTGCTTGCCCTGTTGCGCGAAAACGCGCGCGCCACCACGAGCGAGTTGGCGCGCAAGCTCGGGCTATCGCGCACGACGGTGCAGAGCCGGATCGAGCGGCTGGAGCGATCCGGAATCGTGATCGGCTACACGGTACGCACCAGTGCGGACTATCGTGCCGGGCTGGTGCGGGCGCTGGTGATGATCACGGCCACGCCCAAACTCACGCCCGGCATCGAAAGCGCCTTGCGCAAATTCGCCGCCGTGCGGACGCTGCATTCGGTGAACGGGATCTACGACTTCATCGCCGGCGTCGAAGCCGGATCGGTGGAGGAGCTCGATGCCGTGGTGGACCGCATCGGCGCGCTCGACGGCGTGGAGCGCACCACCACCTCGATCCTCATGACGACCCGCATCGATCGCTAAAGTGGTGCCACCAAAATGGGGTCAAGTCTGGCATTCGGACACGAGCTCTGCCATGGGCTTGGGGTCAGGCTTGGGGTCAGGTCTGACATTCGGACACGAGCTCTGCCGTAACCGCCCGATTACGGCAGAGCTCGTGTCCGAATGTCAGACTTGACCCCATTTTAGTGTTGAGGCCGTGTCCGAATGCCAGACTTGACCCCAAATTGTTTGGAGGTAAAAAAAGCCGCGCGGCTTGCACCGGGCGGCTTTTTCTTGCTAGCTGAACTTATCAGGCGGCTGGCAGCTTGGCGAATTGCTCGCGCATCTTGTCCAGCGTCGCGGAGAAGTTGGCGACGCGTTCCTTTTCTTGAGTTACCACCTCGGCCGGCGCGCGGGCGACGAAGCTTTCGTTCGACAGCTTGCCATTGGCCTTGTTGATCTCGCCTTCAACGCGGGCGATCTCTTTCGACAGGCGCTCACGCTCGGCCTTGACGTCGATCTCCACCTTCAACATCAGCTTGGTCGTGCCGACGATCGACACGGCGGCCGGCGATTCCGGCAGCACATCCACGATCTGCACTTCGGACAGCTTGCCCAGCGACTGGATGTACGGCGCGAACACTTCCATCGCCGCCTTGTCGGCCGCGTTGGTCGGCTCGACGATCAGCGGCACGCGCAGCGATGGCGCCAGTTGCATTTCGCCGCGCAGGTTGCGGGTGGCGTCGGTCAGCGCTTTCAGCTGTTGCATCCAGGCCTCGGCCGACTCATCAATGGCGGCGGTGTTGGCGATAGGGTACGGCTGCATCATGATCGAATCACCAGTCTTGCCGGCCAGCGGCGCAACAGCCTGCCACAGCGCTTCGGTGACGAACGGGATGACCGGATGCGCCAGGCGCAGCACCACTTCCAGCACGCGCAACAGCGTGTGGCGGGTGGCGCGTTGCTGGCCTTCGGTGCCGCTTTGAACCTGCACCTTGGCCACTTCCAGATACCAGTCGCAATACTCGTCCCACACGAACTTGTAGATGGTCGAGGCGATGTTGTCGAAGCGGTAGTCTTCGAAGCCCTTGGCCACGTCCAGCTCGGCCTTTTGCAGCAGCGAGATGATCCACTTGTCGGCGTTCGACAGGTCGGCCACGCTGGCGCTGCAATCCTTGCCCTCGGTGTTCATCAGCACGAAGCGGGTGGCGTTCCACAGCTTGTTGCAGAAGTTGCGGTAGCCTTCGGCGCGGCCCAGGTCGAAGTTGATGTTGCGGCCCAGCGAGGCGTACGACGCCATCGTGAAGCGCACCGCGTCGGTGCCGTAGGCGGCGATCCCTTCAGGGAACTCCTTGCGCGTGGCCTTGGCGATCTTCTCGGCAGCTTTCGGATTCATCAGGCCGGTGGTGCGTTTCTCCACCAGCGCTTCGACGCCGATGCCGTCGATCAGGTCGATCGGGTCCAGCGTGTTGCCCTTGGACTTGGACATCTTCTGGCCGGTCGAGTCGCGCACCAGGCCGTGCACGTACACGGTCTCGAACGGCACCTTGCCCGTGAAGTGCGCGGTCATCATGACCATGCGCGCCACCCAGAAGAAGATGATGTCGAAGCCGGTCACCAGCACCGACGACGGCAGGAAGGCCTTGATGTCAGGCGTTTCCTCCGGCCAGCCCAGCGTGGAGAACGGCACCAGCGCGGACGAGAACCACGTGTCGAGCACGTCGCTGTCGCGGCGCAGCGGGCCGGTGCTGCCCTTGGCGGCGGCCTGCGCGATGGCTTCGGCTTCGGTCTTGGCGACGAAGATGTTGCCGGCGTCGTCGTACCAGGCCGGGATCTGGTGGCCCCACCACAATTGGCGCGAGATGCACCAGTCCTGGATGTTGTTGAGCCACTGGTTGTAGGTGGTGCTCCAGTTTTCCGGCACGAACTTGATTTCGCCGTTGGCGACCTTGTCCAGCGCGGTTTCGGCGATCGATTTGCCCGGGAAGAAAGTGCCTTCCGGCGCCGGCTTGCTCATGGCGACGAACCATTGGTCGGTCAGCATCGGCTCGATGATGACGCCGGTGCGGTCGCCGCGCGGCACCATCAGCTTGTGCGGCTTGACTTGTTCCAGCAGGCCCAGCGCGTCCAGGTCGGCCACGATCTGCTTGCGCGCGACGAAGCGGTCCATGCCGCGGTAGGCGACCGGCGCTTCATCGTTGATCTTCGCTTCCAGCGTCATGATGGTCAGCAGCGGCAGCTTGTGGCGCTGGCCGACGGCGTAGTCGTTCAGGTCGTGCGCGGGCGTGATCTTGACGCAGCCGGTGCCGAATTCCTTGTCGACGTATTCGTCGGCGATGATCGGGATTTCGCGGTCGGTCAGCGGCAGCTTGAGCATCTTGCCGACCAGCGGCAGGTAGCGCTCGTCGGTCGGGTCCACCGCCACGGCGACGTCGCCCAGCATGGTTTCAGGACGGGTGGTGGCCACGGTCAGCATGCCGCTGCCGTCGGCCAGCGGGTACTTGATGTACCACATCGAGCCGTCTTCCTCTTCCGACACCACTTCCAGGTCGGAGACGGCGGTGCCCAGCACCGGGTCCCAGTTGACCAGGCGCTTGCCGCGGTAGATCAGGCCCTGTTCGTGCAAACGCACGAAGACGTCGGTGACGACTTTCGAGCGCGGCTCGTCCATCGTGAAGTATTCGCGCTTCCAGTCCGGCGAGGCGCCCAGGCGGCGCATCTGGCCGGTGATGGTGGAGCCGGATTTCTCTTTCCACTCCCACACCTTCTTGACGAACTCTTCGCGGCCCAGGTCGTGGCGGGAGATTTTCTGCGCGTCCAGCTGGCGCTCCACCACGATCTGCGTGGCGATGCCGGCGTGGTCGGTGCCGGGGATCCAGGCGGTGTTGTGGCCCAGCATGCGATGGTAGCGGGTCAGGCCGTCCATGATGGTCTGGTTGAAGGCATGGCCCATGTGCAGGGTGCCGGTCACGTTCGGCGGCGGCAGCTGGATGCTGAAAGAAGGTTTGCCGGCGTCGAGGGTGGCGGTGTAGTAACCGCGCTGTTCCCACTCGGTACGCCAGAATTGTTCAATGTCGGCAGGCTCGAAAGACTTGGCTAATTCCATGATTTGGCAGATTAAATTTGGAGAAACAACCATTATAGATGACGCGGCAAGCCATGAGCAGATCGCCGCTTGTTAAACTCTGGACATTTCCCGCTCCGGTGTCGAATTCCGCAAGTTTTTTGACTCGCTCCGCCGAAGAGCATACCGTTGCCCGTCCCAACAATGTTTTTTTGACATGGAGACGGAAATGACAACTCGACTCATTGCTGTGCTGGTCGCTGGCTTACTGGCCGGCGCATCGGCTTCCGCGCTGGCCCAGTCCGACAAGGTCTGGATCAGCGTCGGCGACGCCGCCTATGCGCAATTACAAAAAGTGGCGCCGCAGGCGCTGGCGCGCGAAAGCCGCGCCAGCTTCGCCGCCCGGCCCGGCCACGAGCGGGTCCACCTGGTCGAGGTCGACGAGCAGCAGATGCTGGCGCTGTCGGCCGCCGTGCACCGCAAGCTGCGCCGCTGCGGCGGCTTCATGTACCACGCCAGCGAGGCGGCAGGCATCGCCGCGCTGACGCCGTCCAAGGCCAGCGCCGCGCAACTGGCGGTGGCGCGGCCGTCGTACGTGATCGACCAGCAAAGCGTGGTCAATCCCATGCTGACGCAAATGCAGGCCAGTAACATCGGCCAGACCATCGTCGACATGTCGTCCTACGCCAACCGCTACTACACCACCAACAACGGCGTCAACGCGTCGAACTGGCTGATGCAGCGCTGGGCCACGATGGCCGCCGGCCGCAGCGACATCGCGGTGAGCCAGTACACGCACGCGTCATGGCCGCAGAAGTCGGTGATCCTGACCATCACCGGCACCGACAACCCGAACGAAGTGGTGGTGCTGGGCGGCCACCTTGATTCGATCAACCAGGCCGGCACCGGCGAGACCACCAAGGCCCCCGGCGCCGACGACGACGCTTCCGGCATCGCCAGCCTGACCGAGGTGCTGCGGGTGATGATCGCCAGCGGCTACAAGCCGCGCCGCACGATCAAGCTGATCGGCTACGCGGCCGAGGAGGTGGGCTTGCGCGGCTCGCAGGACATCGCCCAGAACCACAAGGCCAACAACGTCAACGTGGTTGGCGTGATGCAGCTCGACATGACCAACTACAAGGGCTCGGTCAACGACATCTACCTGTTCACCGATTACACCGACAATGCCCAGAACACCTTCGTCGGCAACCTGATCACGACCTACCTGCCGACCCTGAAGGTCGGCCACGACCAGTGCGGCTACGCCTGCTCCGACCACGCCTCGTGGAACGCGGCCGGCTACTGGACGTCGATGCCGTTCGAGACGGCCATGGGCGAGGACGATCCCTACATCCACACCGCCAACGACACCTACGCCAACACCGGCAACCAGGCCGACCATGCGCTCAAGTTCGCGCGCATGGCGCTGGCCTACGCGGTCGAGCTGGGCAGCGACGGCCCTGGCGTGACGCCGCCGGCCGACCACACCGAGACCTACACCGGCACGTTGAGCAGGGGCCAGACCCGCGCCTACGGTCCGTTCGCGGTGGCGGCCGGCGGCAGCTTCAAGGCCGCGCTGAGCGGCAGCGGCGACACGGACCTGTACGTGCGCAAGGCCGGCGCGGCCAGCACCACCAGCTATGACTGCAAGTCCGACGGGCCGACCAGCACCGAGAGCTGCACCGTGTCCTACGCCGCCAACGGCAACGCCTACGTGCTGCTGAACGGCTACGCCGCGTCCAGCTACACGCTGACCGTCACCTATCCGCAGCAGTGAGGACGGCGGGGCGGCCCGCTTGTTGCGGCCGCCCCATCTGGGTTATTCTTGAGCGATACCCAACAGGAGACCCCGATGCCCAGCTTTGAAACCGTCACCCTCAGCGTGGAAGACCACATCGCCACCGTGCGCCTGAACCGCCCGGAAAAACTCAACGCCATGAACCTGGCGATGTGGAACGACATCCGCAGCGCGTTCCAGCACATCGACGCGACGCCGGAGATCCGCGTGGCGATCCTGGAGGGCGAGGGCAAGGCCTTCACCGCCGGCATCGATCTGCAGATGATGATGGGCCTGGGCGCGCAGATCCGCGACGAGTGCGACGGCCGCACGCGCGAAAACCTGCGCCGCATCATCCTCGACCTGCAGGACACCTTGACCAGCCTGGAGCGCTGCCGCAAGCCGGTGCTGGCCGCCGTGCATGGCGCCTGCGTGGGCGGCGGCATCGACCTGATCTGCTGCGCCGACATGCGCTACTGCGCGGACGACGCCTGGTTCAGCATCAAGGAGATCGACATCGGCATGACCGCCGACGTCGGCACCCTGCAGCGGCTGCCTCGGCTGATCGGCGAGGGCATGGCGCGCGAGCTGGCCTACACGGCGCGCAAGGTCGACGCCGCCGAGGCGAAGGAGATTCGCCTGGTCAACCGCGTGTTCGAATCGCCCGAGGCCTTGCGCGCCGGCGTGCGCGCGATCGCGGCCGATATCGCGGCCAAGGCGCCACTGGCGATCCGCGGCGTGAAGGAAATGATCAGCTACGCGCGCGACCATTCGGTGGCGGACGGCCTGAACTACAACGCCACGTGGAACGCGGCCATGCTGATGTCGGCCGACCTGCAGGAGGCCATGATGTCCGGCATGAGCAAGCGCCCGCCGGCGTTCAGGGACTAGCGCCGCGCGCCTTACCCGGCCTTCCTGTTTTGTCGGCTGTGTGGGGCGGGTACGGGCAGATTTTCGGCCCGCAAGGCTTCGATGGTCGCGATCAGCGCATCGCGGCCATTGACGATGGCTTCTTCCACTGTTTCACCGTCGGAAATGCAAATCGAGAAATCTGGATAGCTGATCAGAAAACCTCCGCCCTCGTCTGGTGTCAGAGGGCGGATTTCATACGGATAATCGTCAAGGATGTCCATGTTCAGATTCCCTCGGCAAACAAAACAACGGCCATATGCCAAGTGATATTACGCCGTTTTGATCGCTTGAGGGGCTGTCAGCGGAGCGGGCTTACCGGCTTGCCCCTCAAGTAAAGCAGGGCAAGCCGGCGCGGCGCGCTTACGGTTTCAGGTTGAAGTTGGCGTTGCTTTGGTTGGCCAACGAGATATCGACCAGCGGCAGGCTGGCCGTGGTGTAGCCCTCGGCGGATGCTTCGGCGATGTATTTGCCCGCGCCCGGCAGCACGGTGACGGCGCTGGCGAATTGCAGCGGCAGCGTGGCGCTGTACACCGCGTACTGCGGCGCGGAGACCGGCAGGCCGCTGAGCGTGTAGCTGCCGCTGGCCAGGTCGGCGCCGCGATACTTGATGGTGACGGTCGGCCCGGCCACAAAGCTCTGCTTGGCCGCGACATAGGCGGTGGCGGTGCTGCTGGCCGGCGTCAGCGTGACGGTGCCGCCGATGCTGCCGGTGACGCTGGCCGGCAGCGTGATCGGCGCGGCGGACGTGCTGATGGCGACCGTGGCCGAGGTGCTGGTGACCGGCACCGCGCCCACCACGGCGGCGGCGCTGTCGTCGGCCGTGACCACCACGTCGTAATTCCCCAGCGGCAGGCGGCTCAGCGCGAATTCGCCGGTGGTGGCGTTGGGCGCGGTGGCGCTGACGATGGCGCCGTTCTGCTGCGCCGACACCATCACGTGGCGGTTCAGCAGCGCGGTCGAGACAAAGCCGCCGATGCCGTTGAGCGTGGTCGGGATCACCTTCACCACCGGCTTCAGCGCGTACTTGCCGTTGCCCTTGGTGACGACGGATTTGCAGGCGTCGAAGTCCAGCACCAGGTCGACCCGCTGGCCGGCCGCCACGTCAAAGGAGTTGACCAGCTTGATGCCGCTCTGCACCGCGCTCGGGGTGTCGAGCGACACCTCGGCGGTGCTGCCGCTGACCACCACCGAGTTGGCCATGCCGGTGCCGGTGTTGGGGTCGAGCACCAGCCGCAGCTGGTTGTAGTGGCCCGCGCTCAGCGAGGTCTGGCCCAGTGCCTCCAGCGCGCCGTTGGTCAGGTTCAGCAGGTTGATCTTGCGGGCCGGGCTGAGCGTGATGTCGGTCCAGCCGGCGTCGGTGTCGCTGGCCGTGCTGCTCTGGTTGACGCGCACCTTGTTGACGGTGACGTTGACGGCGTCGAAGCCGCACGACGGTGCATCCGTCAACGACACGGACAGCGTGCCCAGGGTGCTGACCGGCGTGCTGTCTCCGCCGCCGCCGCCACCGCCGCCACAGGCGCTCAGGCCGGCTGCGGTGAGGGCCGCAAGCGCGGCCAGATACAGGGTTGGGTGTGCTGGCTTCATGATGAATCTCCCGAAATCGCGCGTGTGGCGCTTGTTGTGGCGACGGTGGTGTCGCTGTGGGGATATTGTCTGTTCCTTTCAGAAACTATTATGTGTGATGCCGCACATAGCGCGCGGCTTTTACATCTGTTACAGATGGGCTAGCTATCCGCGCCATACCAGGTATTGTGGTTTTTTTCACGCGGGACGTTGTCCGCGCGCCGCGGCCGGGCGTATAATCGGCCCCGCTGCCGCAAGGTGGCACACGCTAGGGGTCCTGCGCATTGCGATGCGCGGGTGAGAAATACCCTCCGAACCTGATCTGGATAATGCCAGCGAAGGGAAGCTTAGGACATCGCCGCCACGCCTCGTTGTATCTGTGGAGCGGCGCCGTCCAACCTCCTTTGCTGGCTCCTGTAGCTAACCAAGGAGCCAAATGAACGCCAATCCGAAATTCCTCTCCGCCACCGCCACGGTGGACGAGGCAGCCATCAAGCCGTTACCCAATTCCCGCAAGGTCTACGTCGAAGGCAGCCGTCCCGACATCCGCGTGCCGATGCGCGAAATCACCCAGGCCGACACGCCGGCCTCGTTCGGCTTCGAAGCCAATCCGCCGATCTATGTCTACGACACCTCCGGTCCGTACACCGATCCGGACGCGGTGATCGACATCCGCTCCGGGCTGGCCGCGACGCCGCGCCTGCCGTGGATCCTGGAGCGCGGCGACACCGAGGAACTGGATGGCCCGACCTCCGAATACGGCCAGGCCCGCCTGGCGGATCCGGCGCTGGCCGAACTGCGCTTCAACCTGCACCGCAAGCCGCGCCGCGCGCGCGAGGGCAAGAACGTCACGCAGATGCACTACGCGCGCCAGGGCATCATCACGCCGGAAATGGAATTCGTCGCCATCCGCGAAAACCTGCGCCGCCAGGAATACCTGCAGAACCTGAAGAACTCCGGCCCGATGGGCCAGCGCCTGGCCGACCTGATGGGCCGCCAGCATCCGGGCCAGTCGTTCGGCGCCAGCATCCCGGCCGAGATCACGCCGGAATTCGTGCGCGAGGAAATCGCCCGCGGCCGCGCCATCATCCCGGCCAACATCAACCACCCGGAAATCGAGCCGATGATCATCGGCCGCAACTTCCTCGTGAAGATCAACGCCAACATCGGCAATTCGGCTGTTACCTCGTCGATCGGCGAGGAAGTCGAGAAAATGACCTGGGCCATCCGCTGGGGCGGCGACAACGTCATGGACCTGTCGACCGGCAAGCACATCCACGAAACGCGCGAATGGATCATCCGCAACAGCCCGGTGCCGATCGGCACGGTGCCGATCTACCAGGCGCTGGAAAAGGTCAACGGCAAGGCCGAGGACCTGACGTGGGAAATCTTCCGCGACACCTTGATCGAGCAGGCCGAGCAGGGCGTCGATTACTTCACCATCCACGCCGGCGTGCTGCTGCGCTACGTGCCGATGACGGCCAAGCGCCTGACCGGCATCGTCTCGCGCGGCGGCTCGATCATGGCCAAGTGGTGCCTGGCGCACCACAAGGAATCGTTCCTGTACACGCACTTCGAAGAGATCTGCCAGATCATGAAGGCCTACGACGTGTCGTTCTCGCTGGGGGACGGCTTGCGTCCCGGCTCGATCTACGACGCCAACGACGAGGCGCAACTGGGCGAGCTGAAAACCCTGGGCGAGCTGACCCAGATCGCCTGGAAGCACGACGTGCAGGTGATGATCGAAGGCCCTGGCCACGTGCCGATGCAGCTGATCAAGGAGAACATGGACCTGCAGCTGGAACAGTGCCACGAGGCGCCGTTCTACACGCTGGGGCCGCTGACCACCGACATCGCGCCGGGCTACGACCACATCACCTCCGGCATCGGCGCCGCGCAGATCGGCTGGTACGGTACGGCCATGCTGTGCTACGTCACGCCCAAGGAGCACTTGGGCCTGCCGGACAAGAACGACGTCAAGGACGGCATCATCACGTACAAGATCGCCGCGCATGCGGCCGACCTGGCCAAGGGCCACCCGGGCGCGCAGATCCGCGACAACGCGCTGTCCAAGGCGCGCTTTGAATTCCGCTGGGACGACCAGTTCAACATCGGCCTCGATCCGGACAAGGCACGCGAATTCCACGACGAGACTTTGCCCAAGGATTCGGCCAAGGTGGCGCACTTCTGCTCGATGTGCGGCCCGCATTTCTGCTCGATGAAGATCACGCAGGAAGTGCGCGAATTCGCGGCGGCCAACGGCGTGTCGGACGGCGTGGCGCTGGAGCAGGGCATGCAGGTCAAGGCGGTGGAGTTCATCAAGAACGGCGCCGAGCTGTACCGCAAACTGTGAGGCCGGCATGATCGACATCGAACTGAACGGCGCCCCATACCGGGTGCCGCCGCGGCAAACGCTGGACCAGCTGATCGACGCGCTGTCGCTCAGTGGGCAGGCGTTGGCATTGGCGGTCAACCGCGCGGTGGTGCCGCGCCAGCAGTGGCCGCAGCGCGAGCTGCAGCCACAGGACCAGGTCGACATCGTCCGCGCCATCGGCGGCGGCTAAATTAAATTGGGGTCAAGTCTGGCATTCGGACACGGCCTCTGCCGTAGCGGGCCCGCTACGGCAGAGGCCGTGTCCGAATGCCAGACTTG
>NZ_WWCX01000179.1:0-5717 GCF_009857655.1 Duganella vulcania | reverse complement strand
GCTCGCCCAGCGCTTCCGGCTCGGCGGCGGCGCCGCGCACCTCGGCGCTGGCCATGCGCACGCCGTCCGGCGTGGCGACCATGGCGCGCAGGTGCATCTGGCCGTCCTCCACCGTGGCGTAGGCCGCCAGCGGCACCTGGCAGCTGCCGCCGAACACCTTGGACACCTTGCGCTCGGCCATGACGGCCTGGGCGGTGGCTTCGTGGTTCAGCGGCGCCAGCAGCGCCATCAGGTCGACGCCGCCCACGGCCTTGCGTTCGGGGATCTCGATCGCCATCGCGCCCTGGCCGGCGGCAGGCAGGCTGTCGGCCGGATCCAGCAGCGCGCGGATGCGCCCGGGCAGGCCCAGACGCTTGAGGCCGGCGGCGGCCAGGATGATGGCCGCGTAGTCGCCGCGGTCCAGCTTGCCCAGGCGGGTGTCGAGGTTGCCGCGCAGCGGCTTGATCACCAGCTGCGGGTAGCGCGCGGCGATCAGCGCCTGGCGGCGCAGGCTGCTGGTGCCGACCACGGCGCCGGCCGGCAATTCATCAAGCGAGGCGTAATCGTTGGAAACGAAAGCGTCGCGCGGGTCTTCGCGCTCCAGCACGGCGGCCAGGGCGAAGCCTTCCGGCAGCTCCATCGGCACGTCCTTGAGCGAGTGCACGGCCAGGTCGGCGCGGCCCTCGGCCATGGCGACCTCCAGTTCCTTGACGAACAGGCCCTTGCCGCCGACCTTGGACAGGGTGCGATCAAGAATTTGGTCGCCTTTTGTCGACATTCCTACAATTTTAATATCGCACTGCGGATATAATAAAGTCAAGCGAGCCCGAACATGCTCGGCCTGCCACATGGCGAGCCGGCTTTCACGCGAAGCGATCACCAAGGTGGACGGAGGATTTTGTAGTAATTCCGATATTTTCACAACCAGTTCTTTCGCTGTAACTGACGCTGACCGGCGCAGGCCAGTACCACGTGCGTGTTTAAGATCACAAATTTTATCATGCTCACCTTCTTGCAGAACCGGGCCACAAGCCTTTGCACCGACTTTTCACATCTTTGCGGCTTATCTCATGGCAAACCAATCTAGTGCAACGAACGATCAAACGGCTGAACAACCTGGCGCAGACAAGGATGCGCCACTCAAAGAAGACATCCGACTGTTAGGTCGCCTGCTGGGCGACGTGCTGCGCGACCAGGAGGGCGAGGAAGTCTACGCCGTGGTCGAAACCATCCGCCAGACGGCGGTGCGCTTCCGCCGCGAGGCCGACGCCGGCGCGGCCAAGGAACTGGACGGCATGCTGAAGATCCTCACGCGCGAGCAGACCATCTCGGTGGTGCGCGCGTTTTCCTACTTCTCGCACCTGGCCAATATCGCGGAAGACCAGCACCACATCCGCCGCCGCCGCGCCCACCTGCTGGGCGGCTCGAAGCCGCAGCAAGGCAGCGTCAACTTCGCCCTGTGCAAGCTCAAGGAAGCCGGCGTCAGCCAGCAAACCGTCAGCACCTTCTTCCAGGACGCGCTGATCGCGCCGGTGCTGACCGCCCACCCGACCGAAGTGCAACGCAAGTCCATTCTTGACGCGGAACACGACATCGCCCGCCTGCTGGCCGAGCGCGACCTGCCGCTGACGCCGAAGGAACAGGCGGCCAACCTGCACCTGCTGCGCGCCCGCATCGCCACGCTGTGGCAGACCCGCATGCTGCGCTACTCCAAGCTGACCGTGGCCGACGAGATCGAAAACGCGCTGTCCTACTACCGCATCACCTTCCTGCGCGAGCTGCCGGGCCTGTACGACGACATCGAATCCGACATCGCCGCGCACTATGGCGATGGCGGCGAAGCCAAGGCCATCACCGCGCCGTACGTGCAGATGGGCAGCTGGATCGGCGGCGACCGCGACGGCAATCCCAACGTCAACGGCGGCACCATGGAGCACGCGCTGACGCGCCAGGCCACCACCATCCTCGACTTCTACCTGGAGGAGGCGCACCTGCTGGGCGCCGAACTGTCGGTGTCGACGCTGATGATCGCCTGCAGCCCGCAGCTGCAGGCGCTGGCCGACCAGTCGCCGGACACCTCCGACCACCGCGCCGACGAGCCCTACCGCCGCGCCCTGATCGGCATCTACGCCCGCCTGGCCAGCACCGCCCGCGCGCTGGGCGCGACCAACATCCTGCGCAAGGAAGTGGGCCACGCCGAACCGTACGCCACGGCGGCCGAGTTCTCGGCCGACCTGCAGGTGCTGGTCGACTCGCTCAACGCCAACCACGGCGCCGTGCTGGTGCAGCCGCGCCTGTCGACCCTGAAGCGCGCGGCCGACATCTTCGGCTTCCACCTGGCCTCGCTGGACATGCGCCAGTCGTCCGACATCCACGAGCGCGTGCTGGGCGAGCTGTTCGCCAAGGCCGGCGGCCAGGCCGACTACCCGTCGCTGGACGAGGACGCCAAGGTGGCGCTGCTGCTGAGCGAACTGGCGCAGCCGCGCCTGCTGTACTCGCCGTACATCGCCTACTCGGCCGAGACCGATTCCGAGCTGGGCGTGCTGCGCGCGGCGCGCCGGATCCGCGCGCTGTACGGCGCGCGCGCCATCCGCAACTACATCATCTCGCACACCGAGACCGTGTCCGACCTGCTGGAAGTGCTGCTGCTGCAAAAGGAGATGGGCCTGCTGCGCATCGCCGAACAGGAGCTGGACCTGATGGTGATCCCGCTGTTCGAGACCATCCCCGACCTGCAACGCGCGGCCGGCATCATGGAAGCGGTGATGGCGATCCCGCTGGTCAAGGCGCTGATCGCGCGCCAGGGCCAGATCCAGGAAGTCATGCTGGGCTATTCGGACTCCAACAAGGACGGCGGCTTCCTCACCTCCAACTGGGAGCTGTACAAGGCCGAGACCCACCTGGTGACCGTGTTTGAAAAGGCCGGCGTCAAGCTGCGCCTGTTCCACGGCCGGGGCGGCACGGTGGGCCGCGGCGGCGGTCCGTCGTACGAGGCCATCCTGGCGCAGCCGCACGGCACCGTCAACGGCCAGATCCGCCTGACCGAGCAGGGCGAGATCATCGCCTCCAAGTTCTCCAACAAGGACATCGGCCGCCGCAACCTGGAGCTGCTGGTGGCCGCCACGCTGGAGGCCAGCCTGATGCCGCAGTCGGCCGACGGCGCCCACCTGACCCAGCTGCGCCAGTTCGAGGCCGTGATGGCCGAGATCTCCGACCGCGCCTACAAGGCCTACCGCAACCTGGTCTATGAAACCCCGGGCTTCACCGACTACTTCTTCGCCGCCACGCCGATCGCCGAGATCGCCGAGCTCAACCTCGGTTCGCGCCCGGCCTCGCGCAAGTCGACCAAGCGCATCGAGGACCTGCGGGCGATTCCCTGGGGCTTCTCGTGGGGCCAGTGCCGCCTGCTGCTGCCGGGCTGGTACGGCTTCGGCAGCGCCATCGGCGCCTGGATCGCGGACGGCCCGCGCGACGAGCGCCTGGCCCAGCTGCAGGCCATGTTCCGCCAGTGGCCGTTCTTCGCCACGCTGCTGTCGAACATGGACATGGTGCTGGCCAAGACCGACCTGGCGATCGCCTCGCGCTACGCCGAGCTGGTGCAGGACAAGGAGCTGCGCGAGCGCATCTTCAAACGCATCACCGAGGAGCACGCGAACACGCTGGACATCCTGCAAAGCATCACCGGCGCCAGCGAGCGCCTGGCCGGCAACCCCTTGCTGGCGCGCTCGATCCAGAACCGCTTCGCCTACCTCGATCCGCTGAACCACCTGCAGGTCGAGCTGATCAAGCGCCACCGCGCGCTGTCGAGCGAGCCGGGCAAGGCGGACGAGCGGGTCCACCGCGGCATCCACCTGTCGATCAACGGCGTCGCGGCCGGTCTGCGCAACACCGGCTAAGCCGCCGGCCGCAATGGCCCATGCCCTGCCACATCGGCGCCGTTCCCCCGGCGCCGATGTGGCAGGGCTTTTTTTATTTCCTTAAAGATTGATCAATCTGGCAAAAATGGCATTAGAATATGACAACACCCACTACCTAGGATGGCCATGACAACCCTGATCGACTCGCTGGGAAAACCGGAAATTGACAGCATGTTCAACCGTATCAAGACCGAGATCGGCAACGCCGCGCCGGACGGCGAGCTGCACGCGCTGATCGCCGCCATGCCGGCGGCCCTGTTCATCAAGGATGCGCAGTCGCGCGTCCTGCTGATGAACCCGGCCTGCGAGGCGCTGTGGGGCATCCCCTTCGACGCCATGCGCGGCAACGACGGCGCCGCCTTCTTCCCGGCCGAGCAAACCGCCTATTTCCTCAAGCACGACCGCATCGCCTTCGACAGCGGCGAGTACACCGTCTACGAGGAAGACCTGTGGCATGCCGGCCGGGGCGAAAACCGCCGGCTGGAAACCCACAAGCAAGCCACCTACGACGAGCAGGGCCAGCCCAAAATGCTGATCGCCATGTGCGTCGACATCACGGACCGCAAACGGGCTGAAGGCTAGCAGCAAAATAGCATTAGAATGTGAACATCGGACCACTGCCTACGCCGTCATGAAAAACCTGATCGAATCGCTGGGAAAATCGGATATTGAAAGCATGCTCAGCCGGGTTCAGGGCGACGGCGCCGGCGCGGCGGCCGATGGCGATCTGCATCAGCTGGTGAGCGCCATGCCGCTGGCCCTGTTCATCAAGGACGCGCAATCGAACGTCCTGCTGATGAACCCGGCCTGCGAGGCGCTGTGGGGCATCCCCTTCGAGGCCATGCAAGGCAACGACGGCGCCGCCTTCTTTCCGGCCGAGCAGGCCGCCTACTTCCTCGAACACGACCGCATGGCCTTCGACAGCGGCAAGCACGTCGTCTACGAGGAAGAGCTGTGGCACGCCGGCCTCGGCGAGAACCGCTGGCTGCAAACCCACAAGCAACCGATCTACGACCAGCAGGGCCGGCCCAAGATGCTGATCGCCATGTGCGTCGACATCACCGACCGCAAGCGCGCGGAGAGCCGGCTGACCTCGTCGCTGCACGAGTTGCGGGCCCTGTCCCACCACCAGCACACGGCCAAGGAAAGCGAGCGCCGCCGCATCGCCCAGGACGTGCACGACGACCTGGCGCAAAACCTGCTGGCGCTCAAGCTGGACGTCACCGCCCTGCACAACCGCACCCGCGCGCGCCAGCCGCTGCTGCACCAGCGCGCCATGCTGGCGCTGAGCACGCTGGACGCCAGCATCCTGGCGGTGCGCGAACTGATCAACGAACTGCATCCGCGCACGCTGGAGCTGGGCCTGTCGGCCGCCATCGAATGGCAGATGCAGCAACTGGAGCGGCGCCACGGCTTGAGCTGCCGGCTGGAGCTGCTGGAGGACAGCGCGGCGCTGGACCAGCGCCAGATCACCGGCATCTACGGCATCGTGCTGGCGGCGCTGGGCTATCTGTGCGAACAGGCCGGCACCCGCAGCGTGCAAGCCACGCTCAACCTGCGGCCGCAGCAGCTGTCCATCATCGTCAGCGGCGACGGCCTGAGCGAACCGCCATCGCCGCGCGGCGCGCTCGACCTGGGCGCCATCCGCGCCCGCCTGGCGGACTTTGGCGGCGAGCTGGCGGTGGCGCACCTGCCCGGCGCCGGCACCGTGCTGCGCATGAACCTGCCGGCCACCATCCCGGTCCCCTGACGTTTGTTCGCCTTTCCGATGAGCTTTAGCCCGCGCCGCGCCTGGCTGCTGGCCGCCGCGCTGCTGCTGGC
>NZ_WWCX01000178.1:0-5753 GCF_009857655.1 Duganella vulcania | reverse complement strand
CCCTGCCCCGCCAGCACGCGCAGGATCTGCGGCGAACCCGCGCCAGCGCCGGCGTCCGACAACTGCATCAGGATGCTGGCCAGCGGCAGCGCCGCGCACAGCAGCATGCCGGCGCAGGCGACCGCGTAGCGGGTCTGCGGGCGGGCGCCGCGCAGCGCGGACATCGCCAGCGCCACGGCCCAGCCGATCAGCAGTCCTTGCCAGATGAAGTGCAACAGCGCCCAGCCGACGGCGGGCACCAGGGCGGCCAGGACGCCGTTCATGCGCGCCCCGCCTGCCGTGAAATTCTGCGTATTCCGAGTATCGCTTCCATGCCGCACTCCCCAGTTGATGGATGTAGAATAAATTATCTAGATGTCGATGTCTAGAACTTTTTTTCTACATGCATCCGGCCGGGATTAGTGGGCGCGCTTGGCGCTGATGGTGACGACTGGCATCTTGACGCCGTCCACCACCGCCATCTTGACCGAGCCGGCGTCGATGGCCGGGGTGGTGCGCACTTCGGCGCTGGCGTAGCCGGTGGCGCACAGGATGACTGCGCTGGCGACGAAGATCAGTTCCATGTTTTTCAGTACGTTCATGATGTTTCTCCTTCAGTGGTGGGCCTTGCTTCCATGACTCCACTGTAGTCAAACACCTCGCTGAACGCCTGCGGATTGCGACGGAATGCAGCTTTGGCGGAGCCAGCCGCACTCCGTCGCGACAGGCGTCAGTAGATCACCACCGAGCGGATCGATTCCCCGCTCTTCATCAGGTCGAAGCCCTCGTTGATGCGCTCGAGCGGCAGGCGGTGGGTGATCAGGTCGTCGATATTGAGCTTGCCTTCCATGTACCAGTCGACGATCTTCGGCACGTCGGTGCGCCCGCGCGCGCCGCCGAACGCGGAACCCTTCCACACCCGGCCCGTGACCAGCTGGAACGGCCGGGTGGAGATCTCCTGCCCCGCCGCCGCCACGCCGATGATGATGGACTGGCCCCAGCCCTTGTGGCAGCACTCGAGCGACTGGCGCATGGTGGTGGTGTTGCCGATGCACTCGAAGCTGTAGTCGGCGCCGCCGTCGGTCAGCTGGACGATGGCGTCAACCACGTTCTCCACTTCCTTCGGATTGATGAAGTGGGTCATGCCGAACTTGCGCGCCATTTCCTGGCGGGCCGGGTTGATGTCGACGCCGATGATCTTGTCGGCGCCCACCATCCTGGCCGCCTGGATCACGTTCAGGCCGATGCCGCCCAGGCCGAACACCACCACGTTGGCGCCCGCCTCGACCTTGGCCGTGAACAGCACCGCGCCCACGCCGGTGGTGACGCCGCAGCCGATGTAGCAGACCTTGTCGAACGGCGCGTCCTCGCGGATCTTGGCCAGCGCGATCTCCGGCACCACGATGTAGTTGGAGAAGGTCGACGTGCCCATGTAATGGTAGATCGGCTTGCCGTCGATGGAGAAGCGGCTGGTGGCGTCCGGCATCAGGCCGCGGCCCTGGGTCGAGCGGATCGACTGGCACAGGTTGGTCTTCTGCGACAGGCAGAATTTGCACTGGCGGCATTCCGGCGTGTACAGCGGGATGACGTGGTCGTCCTTCCTGAGCGACTTGACGCCGGGGCCGACGTCGACCACCACGCCGGCGCCCTCATGGCCGAGGATGGCCGGGAAGATGCCTTCCGGATCGGCGCCGGACAGCGTGTAGTAATCGGTGTGGCAGATGCCGGTGGCCTTGATCTCGACCAGCACCTCGCCCTCGCGCGGGCCGCCCAGTTCCACTTCCTCGATCGTCAGCGGTTTGCCCGCCTGCCATGCGATGGCTGCTTTGGTTTTCATTGTTCGTCCTGTGGCTGCGTTGTTCGGGAAACCGGAACGGCGGACCGTTCCGGTGGTTCGCCATGATAGCAAGCCGCGGACGATCTGTGGCGCGGACGATTATTGCGGTTCGGCCGGCATGGATGCGCCGATGCCCAGCAGCTCGGACACCGTGCGCCACAGCTGGCGCGGCGAGGTCCACGGCTTGGGCAGGAAGGCGCCGCCGGCGTTGTGCCGCTCGGGATGGCGCGCCGAGTACGTCAGCACGCGCACATGGGGATGGCGCTGCTGCAGCTGCATCACCAGGCTGGTGCCGTCGCCGTCGGGCAGGTCGGGGTCGATCACCACCAGCGCGAAGCGGCGCTCCAGCAGCATCAGCTCGGCCGCGGCCAGCGAGGCCACGTGGGTGACGTGGGTCTCCGGCACCAGCAGCATCGACAGCACCAGCGCGGTGTCCAGGTCCGCGTCCACGTGCAACACGCGCGGCGCCTCGGCAAACACCGAAAAGCCAATCGCGGCGCCGACATCCTGCTCGCTGAAGGGACGGTAGGTATCCTGGGAAAAATCGGTCGTCATAAGTGTCTCCGCACACAAAACTGATAGGAATGCGGTGCCGGCAGCACGGGGCGCTCATGGCAACGCGGGAGTCGGCGGAGTTGGGCCGAACGGACAATGACGGTCGCAGGGGACAGGCGGCCGGGGAGGCGGCAGGCGCAGGTTGGAGGCCCCGCCGCACTACTACAAAGCGGGCAGGACCGGCCTGCCGCTATGGACACAGTCTACATTAAAGGTGATGCAAAGCAAGAAAATGCCGATAAAAATACCGCCGGCGTTTACTTTTTCAGACGCTGGTTGAAAGCGGTGTGCAAGCTGTTCAACATTTCCTCGGCGGCCAGCAGCTGGTCAGCCACCTCGTTGACCTTGCGGCGGTTGGAGCGGGCGTGGTCGCGCAGCACCTCGAAGGCGGTGTTGCGGTCGGTCTGGAACTTGCACATCAGCAGGCCGACGGCCAGGCTGGTCTCGCGGCCGGCCGCCAGCGCGGCGTTCAGATTGAGCTCGGTGCGGCGCAGCTGGCGGATCTCGTCGGCGCGCGCCAGGCCGGCGGCAAAGGCCGGCATCAGGTGCTTCTCGTCGACCGGCTTGACCAGGAAGCCGACCGCGCCGTAGGACGCGGCCTGCTTGCCGGCGTCGGCGTCGCCGCGGCCGGACAGGAACATGAACGGCACCGAGCTGGTCGCGTGCAGCTGCTTGGCCAGTTCCAGGCCGTTCATGCCGGGCATGTGGATGTCGAGCAGGGCCAGGTCCGGTTCGCGCTGGGCGATCTGCTGCAGGGCCTGCTCGGCCGACGAGGCCTTGAGGATGTCGTAGCCGGCGTGGCCCAGCACCTCGCCCAGGAAATCGAGCAGCAATGGGTCATCGTCGACGATCAGGATCAGACGCTTCTGGCTGGAAGGGACATTCATGTGGCGGCCACCTTAGGCTTAAGCTAACGCCCCAATTATAAGGCGGAAATCCCCCCAAGCCGCTAGCGTTTTATGTGGCTATCTTATCGCCGGCGTACAGCCTGAGAAACGCGGCCACGGCGGCGGCCGGGTCGTCCGCCTGGTAGACGCTGCTGATGGCCGCCACCATGGACGCCCCGCGCGCGGCCAGCGGCGCGGCGTTTTCCGGCGTCATGCCGCCGATCACCACGGTCGGCACGTGGATCGCCGCGCGCGCCTGGTCGAGGATCTCCATCTTGGTAGTGACTGCGTATTGCTTGACGCGCGAGGGGTAGAAACCGCCGAAGGCCACGTAGCTGGCGCCGGCCGCCTGCGCCTGCAGCGCGCGCGGCAGGTCGCCGTAGCACGAGGCGCCGATGATCTTGTCCGGCCCCAGCAGGGCGCGCACCTGCGCCACCTCGGCGTCGGTGCCGCCCAGGTGGACACCGTCGGCGCCGGTCTGTTCGCACAGGTCGACATAATCGTTGACGATGAACGGCACGCCGTAGCGCCGGCACAACGCCAGCAGCGCGCCGGCTTGATCCAGGCGCTGCTGCGGGCCGGCTTCCTTGTGGCGGTACTGCAGCAGCGCCACGCCGGGCCGGGCGTCCTGCGCGGCGGCCAGCGCGCGTTCGGTCAGTTCCAGCAGCCGGCCGGTGTCGTCCCAGTTGGGCGTAACCAAATAAAGTCCTTGCATGATGTGCTCTCGGTTAAATCAGGGGAAGGCGATGCGGGATGCGCTGGCCTGCGGCCACCGTGTAGGCGCCGCGCAGCGCGCGATAGCAGTACTGTTGCGCCAGTTCCAGCGCGCGTTCCATCGACATGCCGAGCGCCAGCTGGCCGGCGGCCGCCGACGCCAGCGTGCAGCCGCTGCCGTGGAATTCACCATCCAGGCGCGGCCAGCGCCAGTCGCGGGAATCGTCCTGCGGCGCGGGATCGGACAGGCGCTGCGGCGGCGCCGCGCCGGGGCCGAACCAGCGGTTGACCACCTCCTCGCCGCTGCCCGCGTCGTGGCCGCCGGTGATCAGCACATGGCGGCAGCCGCGCGCGCGCAGAGCCTGCGCCTGGGCGGACGGTTCGTCGAAGCCGGTCAGCGCCTGCGCCTCCGGGCCGTTGGGCGTGAGCAGCGTGACCAGCGGCAGCAACGGCGCCAGCGCCTGCACCGCGTCGTCGCGCGAGAGCAGGTCGCCGTGGCCGCTGGCCAGCACCGGGTCCAGCACCACCGGCAGCTCCGGCTGGCGCTGGCGCAGGCGGGTGATGATCTCGGCGATGGCCAGCGCGTTGGACGCGCTGCCGGGGATGCCGATCTTCACCGCGCGCACCGTCATCTTGCCGACCAGCGCCTGCGCCTGGCGCAGCACCATGGCGCCGTCGACCGGCTGCACGCCGTAGACGCGGTCGTTGTCCTGCACCGTCAGCGCGGTGGCCACGGTGAGCGCGTGGGCGCCCTGCCCGGCCACCGCCTGCAGGTCGGCGGCGATGCCGGCCCCGCCGGACGGATCGAGTCCGGCGAACACCAGCACGCACGGGCGCGCCACCAGTTGGGCCATCAGCTGCGCCGCCACTTGCGAAGACAAGCGCTCGCTCATGCCAGCCGGCCCGCCATTGGCGAGGACGGCGAGGCGGCGAACTTGCGGGCGATGCGGCCGGCCAGGAAGGCCTCGCGGCCGGCCTGCACGCCCAGCTTCATGGCGCGCGCCATGCGCACCGGATCGCGCGCGCCGGCGATGGCCGTGTTCATCAGCACGCCGTCGCAGCCGAGCTCCATGGCGATGGCCGCGTCCGAAGCCGTGCCGACGCCGGCATCGACCAGCACCGGCACCCTGGCCTGCTCGATGATCAGCGACAGGTTCCACGGATTGAGGATGCCCATGCCGGAACCGATCAGCGAGGCCAGCGGCATCACCGCGACGCAGCCGATGTCCTCCAGGATCCTGGCCTGGATCGGATCGTCGCTGCAATAGACCATGACGTCGAAGCCGTCCTTGACCAGCGCCTCGGCGGCGAGCAGGGTTTCCGGCATGTGCGGGAACAGGGTCTTCTCGTCGCCCAGCACTTCCAGCTTGACCAGCTTGTGGCCATTGAGCAGCTCGCGCGCCATCTGCAGCGTGTAGACCGCGTCCTTGGCGGTGTAGCAGCCAGCCGTGTTGGGCAGGATGGTGTACTGCGACGGCGGCAGCACATCCAGCAGGCTCGGCGCCTTCGGATCCTGGCCGATGTTCACGCGGCGGATCGCCACGGTAATGATTTCCGCCTCGGCGGCATCGGTCGCCTCGCGGGTCTGCTGCAGGTCCTTGTACTTGCCGCTCCCCACCAGCAGGCGCGACTTATAGCTCTTGCCCGCGATGGTCAGCAGGTCTTGGGTTGACGTAGTCATATTTATTTCCTTCTGTCTTTTGGGGTCAAGTCTGGCATTCGGACACGGCCTCTGCCGTAGCGGGCCCGCTACGGCAGAGGCCGTGTCCGAATGCCAGACT
>NZ_WWCX01000177.1:0-5779 GCF_009857655.1 Duganella vulcania | reverse complement strand
GGCAAGGCGGCAAGACGTGACGGGGGCGCCGTCCTGACGGGCCAGCCACTCGGCGGCCTGGGCGGCCAGAAGATCCGCCTGCTGCGGCGCCCCCGTCACGTCTTGCCGCCTTGCCTGAGCCAGCGCGGCGGCGGACTGGCGCGCGTGGCGCCGTCCGCGAGCAGCATGGCGTCGACCAGCGCGCGCATGCCCTTGGCTATCTGTTTTTCCACTGTATCCTCCTTGATACCCATCTTGGCGGCCACCTCCCGCTGGGACAATCCCTCCATCTTGCGCAGCCTGACCACCTCGCGGCAGCGGGGCGGCAGCGCGGCCAGCGCTTGCCACAGCTGTTCGAGCTCGGCGCGGCCGGCGGCGTGCCGCTCGGGCGTAAGTTCGTCCATGCCCGGCTCGGGCAGGTCGGCCACGCTGTCGATCTCCACCAGCTGCTGACGGCGGGCGCGGTCGATCAGCAGATGGCGCGCGGTCGCCATCACGAAGGGCGCGGCACGCAGCGGACGGGCCCGGCCCGCCGCCTCGTACACGCGCACATACACTTCCTGCCGCAAGTCGGCCAGCTCGCTGTGGTTGCGCCAGTTACGGCGCAGATATTGCGTCAGCATGCCTTCCAGCGGCAATACTTCGGCCACGAACCAGTCGTCGAGATCCTTGATCATCAGCGCCTAACAGATAAGACGAACGGACAAAAATTTTCCGCTATGCGAACCGGAAAAAAAAGATGCAAACTTCCCCAGTCTATCCGCCGTCGGTGACAAGCGCGTGACATGCGGCCGGCGCCGGACATCAGCTGGCGGCCGACCTCTGCGGCAAATTCCACGTGCTCTGCAGCTCCGGACCATGGCCCTCGGCCGTATGCGGCAAGTGCTTGCCGATGACCTGTTCCATGGCCGTGCGGATGCCGTCGAGGGCGCCTGCGGTGCTGCCGCTGGCGGCCAACGTCGCGTGGTAGCGCCCGACCAGCGGCTCCATCTCGGCCCGGAACGCCTTCTGCTGCCTGGCGTTCAGCGTCGTGCTGTTGCACATCGTGTCGAGCACGGAGCGGTTTCCCTGCCTGGTGAAATCCCCCGTGATGCCTTCGAACGCCTGCTCCGCCGCCTGCCTGATCTCGGGCTCGTCCGATTGCAGCAGGTCCTGATAGCTCGCTTCGCTGCGATACGCGAGCTTATGCTCTCCCACGCCGATGCCGACGCTGGCCGTCATCACTTCGTCATAGCTGTGGTGGCGTTTCTGGCCAACCAGCCCTGCCAGCATCAGTGCCCGCAGATACTCCAGCGAAGGTTCGTTATGCGGGGCGTCCGACTGGGACAGCGCATCGCGGTACAAGGACAGATAGCCGAGGGTATGCCCGCTCATGCCGCCGATGATGGGCTTGTTGTTCCGCATGGCCTTTTCATGCCAGGCGCCGTGTTTTTCGATGAACTCCGTCTTTAGCTCGTCCAGGGCATATCGCCGCTGATCGAGTTCGAGGAAACCGCCGGACTCATGCGCCCGCGGCCGCGCCATCCTCACGGCCTGCTCGCTCCCGGGTATTTTTTTGGACAACTCGGCCAGGTATTTTTCCGCGGCGGTTTCCGGGACTTCCAGCACGTTGCCGAACACGCCGGCCACATTCTGCAGTCCCGGCTCGCCTTTCGTGTCCGGGTGGCGCTCCACCCAGCTGTGGTGTTCCTCCCCCAATTCGCTGATACGGAACCCGCTTTCATATGTGCCGGGCGCATGGAGGTGGGCGCTCGACCAGGGTATCGCGGCGATGTCGCCGAACACCTCCTTCTTTTCGTCCTCATCGAGCTTGTCCCACAACGCCATGATCTCTTCGCCCAGACGTTCCGCCGGAACGACTTCGGCCTCGGCCAGCAAGGCGGCATAGCGTTCCTTGTTCCTGGCGAAATGGGCGCCGACCTGGCCCTCGTTGCTGGCGTCCAGGCGCCGCACCAGGTCCTTCAGCAGCTTGCGCTTTATTTCGTTAGGCAACTCCTGCCACTGCGCCTCGGTCACGCCCGTGCCCAGATTGCGCTGATTGTTGACCGGCAGCCTGCTGTCCTCGGCCGTGATGTAGTCGTGTATGGGCTTGGGCATTTCCGGCGCGTCTTTCAGCAGGCGGGACGAATCGCGGGTCAGCGTGCTCAGATGATAGATCCAGAATTCCAGCTCCGGCTGCTCATTCAGGCGATACTGCACCGAACCGCCGAAATACGGCAGCTGCGAGAACAGCATCTTCAGCAGCTTGACGTCAGCCATGGCATCCGCGCCCAGCACCTTCTCGAGACCCTGGCGTAATGCCTGTGTCGCCCGGTCCGTGCCGGAGCGCTTGCTCACATACTCCTGCAGCCGCGGAAGTGCCCCGGCCTGTTCGAATGCCGGCTTCAACCGGGCTGCCACCAGTTCCAGGCGCTTGTCGAGCAAGGCTTGCCCGCTCATCTGCTGCCAGCCTTCCGGCAGCGCGTCGGCCATCACTTTGCCGTGGATGAGTTCGACCATCCGCTTGATGTTGGGGACGGCGCCCGGCATGTGCTCGAGGCTGTGCTGCAGGCGTTCTTCGGCATGCAGGTTCAGGTCCAGCAGCAGGTTGTTGGCCAGATTGCTGGCCAGCGGGGCCGGGTTGCGGCTGTAGGTCACCTGCAACACACTGGACAGTTCCGCCCGCAGCGCCTCGTTGTTGGCCATGCGCTTGCTCTCGGTGCACAGCGAGCTGCGGTTGGCCAGCATGGGTTTGGGACGGCTGCCATGCGCGCCATGCGTGTCCGGCTGGTGCCGCGGCCATTGAAATGGATGGGCCAGTCCGGCGGCCATCCAGCTCAGGCCGCGCACGAACGCGTGGAAACAACCACCCCGTCCGGCCTGCCGTTCCTGGTCCGCCTGCTGCGGCGCGGAAGGCGCTGCTTGCGGCCCGGTGGCGTCCTCGGGGGAATCGAGACCGGCATAGTGGGCCGCCCGCGTGGTGGGAGTGAGACCGTTGAACATATATTCTCCTGTGGTGAATGAGGGATAGAGACGCGCACGGGGCGCGCCGCGATCTGTCACATCAGGAGAGCAGAAGGTTCCCGGCGGCATGGCGTAACGGACGGCGCGGGCCTTATCGCGCCGCCGTCGCGCTGCGGGGCGGCGGCGCGACCGGCACCGGCGCGGTCAGGCCATCGACATAGAACCGGAAGAAGCGCCGGTTGTCGAAGCGCTTCACCACCGTCGCGGGCTGCAGGCCGGGGCGCGGGGCGGCGTGGCCGATGGCGCGGCCGGTGGCGACACCGCCGGTGACGTCGATGTCGATCCAGCGCCGCACGCTGCGGATGGCGTAGCCGGGGTCGACCAGATAGGCCAGCGTCAGCGTGTCCCAGACGTCGGTGCTGTAGGCCGGGTTGGTTTCAAAGCCGTTCCTGCCGTCGTAGCCGTAGCCGTTGAGCTGCTTGTACAGGCGCGCCACGATGCCATCGCGCGCCGCGCCATACACCACGCGCTCGTAGATCCGGCGGTCGATGCGTACGGTGTCGGTGACGTCCAGCGGGAAGACCACGTGCCGCACCGGCAGCCGCAGCACCTCGCGCGCGGCCTCGGGATCGAACCACCAGTTGAATTCCGCCACCCTGGTGGAGTTCCCCCCGACATCGAAGGCGCCGCCCATGTAGATGATCTGGCGTATCAGCGGCACGATGTCGGGATGCTTGCGCACCGCCAGCGCGATATTGGTCAGCGGGCCGACGGCCAGGATGGTGACCTCGCCGGGATGGCGGCGCACGCTGTCGGCGATGAAGTCGGCCGCGCTTTGCTCGCGCACCCTGGTATGCGAGGCGTGACCATCCGGCGGCGCCGCAAGGTCGGCGTCGGCCAGCGGCTCGGGCTTGTTCCAAGCGCCCAGGTAGCCATCGCCGCCGGCGCCGAGCTGCTGTTCCCGCCTGATCGCCGCCAGGTCGTGCGACAGCGCGTAGTTGGCGCCGGCGTACACGCCGACCTGTTGTTCGATGCCGAGCCGTTCGACCGCTTTCAGCGCATCGGCGACTTCCTGGCGCAGCCACTGGTTGCCCGAGACGATGGTCAGGCCCAGGATCCGCAGCCGGCCGCGCGCCTGCAGCTGCGCGGCGATGACCAGCAACTGGCCGTCATCGTTGAGGGTGCCGAAGTCGCTGTCGATGATGATCTTGGGGATGTCCGTCGGCGCCGTCGCATGCGCCGCGCCCAGTAGTGCAATGGCGCAGGCCGCCGCCAGGAAATATCGCTTCAACATGTGCTCCCGGTATCAATTCGTAGCGCAGTTTAACCGTTGGTGCGCGGCAGCTCGTCAAAAACGATGCGGCACACGGTTTCGCATTTGGCGAGATCGAAGCGGTCGTCGGTGCGCACGCCGGACTCCATGTCGATCCAGTAGCTGGCGCCGGCGGCGATCGGCAGCCTGCCCAGCGTGCCGCGCACGGTGTCCGGCCCCAGTCCGCCGGAATAGCCGCAGAAGGGCAGGCGCGCCTGCGCCGCCGGCCAGGTCGACGGCCGCACGCCGGTGCCGAAGGAGACATCGTACAGCCAGTCGACCCGCAGGTCGTCGGGGAACTCGCCCTGGCATTGCAGCGCCGCGCGCGCGCCATGGTGGGCGGCGTAGCGGGCGCTGTTGCGGATCTCGTCGTCGTTGCTGCCGGCGCGCGCATGGTTGATCTGCAAGCGGGAAAAGCCGGCCAGGTCCAGTCCCGGATCGTCGCCCCGGACGATGGCGCGCGCGGCCGCGCCGCAGATGTGCGCGGACAGGCGCAACGGCGCACCCCGCAGGGCGGCGCGCACCTCGGCCGATGGAAATAGCGCTGCCGCTTCCTGCGCGGCGTCAAACAGCACTCCCCATTCAATCGGATAGCGTGCGGAAAGCGCCTGCATGCCGGGCAGCAGGTCGCCGTGGTCGACGCCGGTAAACGTGATGAAGGCGGGCGGGGTATAGTGGCTCGTCATGAACATTCCTGTAAATTGGTACGTACCATCATCTCACTGAAATAAAAATAAAACAACCGGAATTAAAATTTTGGCGAGAAAATATTCAACAAAGTGGTACGTGCCAATGTAGAATTCCAGGAAATCAACCACAGGATGATGCGCATGCCCGATCTGTTCACCTTCCCGCAGCGGCGCCGTTACGATCTGCTCGCCTTCGGCGACCCGACCATCGATCTGCTGTTCAGGGTGCAGCGCGCGCCGCTGGCCGACCAGAAGGTGTTGGGACGCCGCCTGCCGCTGTCGCCCGGCGGCACGGTCGCCAACGTGGCTTGCGCCGCCGGCCTGCTGGGGCGGCCGACGCTGGCCTACGGGCGCATCGCCGCCGATGCCGACGGCGCCTTTCTGCGGCGCGAATACGAGCGTTGCGGGGTCGCCACCGGGCAGTTGCGGGTGATCGAGGGCGCCACGTCGCCGACGGCGTTGATCCTGATCGAGGCTGACGGCGAGAAGGCGCTGGTGTATGCGCCCATGCCTGGCCGCACGCTGGACGAAGTCAGCCTGGCCGGCGCGCTGGCGCAGAGTCGTTTGCTGTATGCGATGCCGTACGACATGGCGGAACTGCGCGACATGCGCCACCTGGCGCGCGCCGCCGGCGTGCCGCTGGCGATAGACATCGAGGCGGCGATGGCGCCGGACCTCGACCATCTGCGGCAATTGCTGTCGCTGTGCGACCTGGCCTTTATGAACGACAGCAGCTACCGCGCCATCGTCGGCGCCGCGCCGGACCGGGATGGGCTGGCCGGGCTGCTTGCGCACGGCGCGCGGATGCTGGTGGTCACATGCGGCGCGCGCGGCGCGCTGGCGGCGCTGCCGGGGC
>NZ_WWCX01000176.1:0-5787 GCF_009857655.1 Duganella vulcania | reverse complement strand
CGCGGCCCACGTGCACGCGGCTGGCGTCGCCGCCGGGCGCGAAGGACAGCGGCTGCACCTCGGCGCCGGCATGCGGCAGGTGTTCGAGCAGCGCGCGGCTGTACACGCCCAGGCCGTCGAGGCGGCCGCCGGTCAGCGTGGTCTCGGCGGTGGTGGTGGACAGGCCCACCCGCACCGGGCGGACGGCCTTGGTGTCGGCCATGCTCACGCCGAGTACATCCAGCGCAGCGTGTCGGCCAGCGGCACCGTGTCCAGCGGGCCGATGGCGGCTACCAGGCGGCGGTTGTCGCCGACCAGGCGCACCACTTCGTTGGCGCGCACGAAGGCCGGGTTGACGTGGACGTTGATCGGGTAGCCGGCGATGTCGGCCATCATGGCCAGCGCCTCGCCCAGCGAGTACGCGTGGCCGGAGCAGATGTTGAAGGCCTGGCCGGCCACCGAGGGACCGGCGGCCAGCAGGCGGCGATAGCTGTGCGCCACCATGCGCACATCGGAAAAGTCACGCCACACGTGCAGGTTGCCCAGCTCGATGTCGGCGGCGCGGCGGCGGAAGTGCGAGACGATCTTCGGCAGCAGGAAGTTCTCGTGCTGGCCGACGCCGGTGTAGTTGAAGGGGCGCACCACGATCAGCGGCAGCTTGTCCTGCCACAGGCGCGCCATGTATTCCATGGCCAGCTTGCTGACCGCGTAGTCGTTGGCCGGCGCCGGCGGCACGTCCTCGCCGATCACGCCGGCGTCGGTGTTGCCGTAGATGTTGGCGCTGGAGGCCAGCAGCACGGCCGACGGCTTGTGCTCGCTGGCGGCCAGCGCCTCCAGCAGGTTGCGGGTGCCGGCCACGTTGACGCGGTAGATCTGCTCGACGTCGCCGTGGCCGACAAAGGCGATCGCGGCCAGGTGGGCCACCACGTCCGGCCGCACCTGGGCCACCACGTCGGCCAGGCCGGCGCGGTCGTTCAGGTCGACGGCGAACTGGCGCTCGCCGGGCGTGTGGCCGGGGGTGATGGTGCCGTAGACTTCGTAGCCGGCCGCGCGCAACTCCTGCTCGACGTAGCGGCCGGTGAAGCCGGACAGCCCCGTGACCAGGGCGCGCTTGCCGGCGCCCTCCATGCCTTCAGCAGCCATCGCGGTTCCTTAGAAGGAGAAGCCGGCTTTGTTGCGGCGCAGGTCGGCCTCGACCATCATCTGGCACAGCTGCTCCAGCGTGGTCTTCGGCTTCCAGCCGAGCGCCTTTTCCGCCTTGGACGGATCGCCGATCAGCAGCTCCACCTCGGCCGGACGGTAGAACTTCGGATTGACGCGCACCAGCACCTTGCCGGTTTTCTTGCAGGTGCCGATCTCGTGGTCGGCCTCGCCGCTCCACGCCAGCGCCACGTCGACCGCCTTGAACGCCATGCTGACGAAGTCGCGCACGGTTTCGGTACGGTTGGTGGCCAGCACATAGGTGTCCGGCTCATCGGCCTGCAGGATGCGCCACATGCCTTCGACGTATTCCTTGGCGTAGCCCCAGTCGCGCTTGGCGTCCAGGTTGCCCAGTTCCAGCACGTCAAGCTGGCCCAGGTGGATCTTGGCCACCGAGTCGGTGATCTTGCGGGTGACGAACTCGCGGCCGCGCAGTGGCGACTCGTGGTTGAACAGGATGCCGGAGCAGCCGAAGATGCCATAGGACTCGCGGTAGTTCACGGTCATCCAGTGGGCATACAGCTTGGCCACGCCGTACGGGCTGCGCGGGTAGAACGGGGTGTCTTCCTTCTGCGGCACGGCCTGCACCTTGCCGAACATTTCCGAGGTCGACGCCTGGTAGAAGCGGATCTTCGGATTGACGATGCGGATGGCCTCGAGCAGGTTGACCGGGCCGACGCCGGTGATTTCCGCCGTGGTGACCGGCTGTTCGAAGGACACGCCGACAAAGCTTTGCGCGGCCAGGTTGTAGACCTCGTCCGGCTGCGTGGTTTGCAGCAGGCGGATGTTGGAGCCCAGGTCGGTCAGGTCGTATTCCACCAGTTTGAGATTCGGATGCGACTGGATGCCCAGTTCCTCGATACGCCAGAAATTCACCGAGCTGGTGCGGCGATAAGTGCCGGTGACCTCATAACCTTTTTCCAGCAACAACTCGGCCAGATAAGCGCCGTCCTGGCCGGTGATGCCCGTAACCAGGGCTCTTTTTATTTTATTCATGGTGAATAGCAATCCAAATCATGGGTGACTTTACAACCCGCTATTGTAACAGAGCGCCTGAGCCGCACTT
Source organism: Duganella vulcania (assembly GCF_009857655.1). Lineage (NCBI taxonomy): Bacteria > Pseudomonadati > Pseudomonadota > Betaproteobacteria > Burkholderiales > Oxalobacteraceae > Duganella > Duganella vulcania. The sequence goes on along the minus strand of NZ_WWCX01000176.1, from coordinate 3,542 downwards.
CTCACCAATTATGTCAATTACATCCCTTACATCTTGTTACCAATCGATAAAAAATGGGGTCAAGTCTGACATTCGGACACGAGCACAACCGTAGCGCCCTGCTACGGTTGTGCTCGTGTCCGAATGTCAGACTTGACCCCAAATTGCTTCTTAGACTTTGCGCTGGGCGACCACGTCAACCACGCACAGCGCGGTCATGTTGACGATGCGGCGCACCGTGGCCGATGGCGTCAGGATGTGCACCGGCTTGGCGCAACCGAGGAGGATCGGGCCCACCGCGATGCCGTTGCCGGCCGCCGTCTTGACCAGGTTGTAGGCGATGTTGGCGGCGTCGATGTTCGGCATCACCAGCAGGTTGGCGTCGCCCTTGAGGCTGGTGCCAGGCATGATGGAGTTGCGCAGCTTGGAGTCCAGCGCGGTGTCGCCGTGCATTTCGCCGTCCACTTCCAGCGCAGGGTCGAGCTGCTTGACCAGCTCCAGCGCGGCGCGCATCTTCTGCGCCGATTCGCTGTTGGACGAGCCGAAGTTCGAGTGCGACAGCAAGGCCGCGCGCGGCGACAAACCAAAACGGCGCATCTCTTCGGCCGCCATCACGGTGATGGCCGCCAGTTCCTTCGCGTTGGGGTTTTCGTTGACGTGGGTGTCGACCATCACCAGCTGGCGCTCAGGCATGATCAGCACGTTCATCGCGGCGTACACGCAGGCGCCCTCGCGCTTGCCCAGCACCTGGTCGATGTAGTGCAGGTGCAGCTGGGTGGTGCCGAAGGTGCCGCAGATCATGCCGTCGGCGTCGCCCTTCTTGATCATCATGGCGCCGATCAGCGAGTGGCGGCGGCGCATTTCCAGCTTGGCGTACTCTTGCGTGACGCCCTTGCGCGCGGTCAGCTCGTAGTAGGCCTGCCAGTAGTCGCGGTAGCGCTCGTCGTGGTCGGGGTTGATGACGTCGAAGTCCACGCCCTGCTTCAGGCGCAGGCCGAACTTGTTGATGCGCGTTTCCAGCACGGCCGGACGGCCCACCAGGATAGGCCGCGCCAGCTTCTCGTCGACAATCACCTGCACCGCGCGCAGGATGCGCTCTTCCTCGCCCTCGGCGTAGACAATGCGCTTGAGGTCGGACGCGGTCTTCTTGGCCACCTGGAACAGCGGCTTCATGAAGGTGCCGCTGCGGTAGACGAATTGCTGCAGGCTGTCGGCGTACGCTTGCAGGTCCTTGATCGGACGGGTGGCGACGCCGGAATCCTCGGCCGCCTTGGCCACGGCCGGGGCGATCTTGATCAAGAGGCGCGGGTCGAACGGCATCGGGATCAGGTACTCGGGACCGAACGACAGGTTGGTGAAGCCGTAGGTGGTGGCGACGATGTCCGATTGCTCGGCGTGCGCCAGCTCGGCGATCGCGTGCACCACGGCGATTTCCATTTCACGCGTGATGGTGGTGGCGCCGCAGTCCAGCGCGCCACGGAAGATGTACGGGAAGCACAGCACGTTGTTGACCTGGTTCGGATAGTCCGAACGGCCGGTGCAGATGATGGCGTCGCCGCGCACGGCCTTGACGTCTTCCGGCAAAATCTCCGGGTTCGGGTTGGCCAGCGCCAGGATCAGCGGATTGGGCGCCATGGCCTTGACCATGTCCTGCTTGAGCACGCCGCCGGCGGACAGGCCCAGGAAGATGTCGGCGTCGCTGATCACTTCGGCCAGCGTGCGGGCCGTGGTGTCGCGCGCGAAGCGTTCCTTGTCCGGGTCCATCAGTTCCTTGCGGCCCTTGTAGACCACGCCGGCCAGGTCGGTGACGTAGATGTTTTCCAGCGGGAAGCCGAGGTCGACGATCAGGTCCAGGCAGGCCAGCGCGGCCGCGCCGGCGCCCGACACCACCAGCTTGCAGTTGGCGATGTCCTTGCCGACGTACTGGATGCCGTTCATGATGGCCGCGCCGACAATGATGGCGGTGCCGTGCTGGTCGTCGTGGAAGACCGGGATCTTCATGCGGTCGCGCAGCTGGCGCTCGATGTAGAAGCACTCCGGCGCCTTGATGTCTTCCAGGTTGACGCCGCCGAAGGTCGGCTCCAGCGAGGCGATGATGTCGACCAGCTTGTCGGGGTCGGATTCGTTGATCTCGATGTCGAACACGTCGATGCCGGCGAACTTCTTGAACAGCACGCCCTTGCCTTCCATCACCGGCTTGGCCGCCAGCGGGCCGATGTTGCCCAGGCCCAGCACGGCGGTGCCGTTGGTGATCACGGCCACCAGGTTGCCGCGCGCCGTGTATTTGTAGGCGTTGGCCGGGTCGATGACGATCTCTTCGCACGGCGCGGCCACGCCCGGCGAGTAGGCCAGCGCCAGGTCGCGCTGGTTGGTCAGTTGCTTGGTCGGCGTGACGCTGATCTTGCCGGGCGTCGGGCACTCGTGGTATTCGAGCGCCGCGAGGCGCAATTGTTGACGAAGTTCTTCTTTTTTATCAGATGACGAATCCATGCTGTGCGGCCTTCCTGTTTGTACTGTCGGAAAGCTTCCGATTTTATCAGACCAATTCTTTCAATTAAGTAGGTATTTTCACCAACAGCTATGACGGATATCAGCATTATTTATGATTCAATGCAACAAACACCGAATTTTTAACGTTTTTAGCGGCAATAACCTATCAATAGCTCCAATATAATCAATTTTCCGCAGTTATAACTATTTTGCATCGCCCGATGAAAATTGATTGAAAATATCAATTAACCAAGAGCGACGCCCAGCGCCGGCCCTGCCGCTCTTCAGTACAATAGCGGGATGCTCTCCGAATTCGACCTCATCCAGGAATACTTCCAGCGCCCGCAGCACGCGGCCCGCGCCACGCTCGGCATCGGCGACGATTGCGCCCTGCTCACGCCCACGCCCGGCATGCAGACCGCGATTTCGTCCGACATGCTGGTCGAGGGCCGCCACTTCTTTGCCGGCGAGGATGCGGCCCGCCTCGGCCACAAGGCGCTGGCGGTCAACCTGTCGGACCTGGCGGCGATGGGCGCGCGCCCGGTCGGCTTCACGCTGGCTTTGGCGCTGCCGTCCGCCGACCGCGACTGGCTGGCCGGCTTTTCCAAAGGCCTGTTCGCGCTGGCCGACGCCTACAACATCGAGCTGATCGGCGGCGACACCACCAAGGGTCCGCTCACCCTCTGCATCACGGTGTTCGGCGAGGTGCGGCCGGGCCAGGCGCTGCGCCGCAACGCGGCCCTTGCCGGCGACGACATCTGGATCTCCGGCACGCTGGGCGACGCCCGCCTGGCGCTGGCCGGCTACCGGCTGGAGCAATCGATGGACGCGGCCAGCCTGCTGGCGGCCGCCGTGCGCATGCACACGCCGACGCCGCGCGTGGCGCTGGGCATGCTGCTGGCCGAACAGGGCATCGCCCACGCGGCGATCGACATCTCGGACGGCCTGGTGGGCGACCTCGGCCACATCCTCAAGCAGTCGGCCATGGGCGCCACGCTGGACGTGGACGCGCTGCCGGCCGGCGCCGTGCTGGCCACGCGCGAGACCGCGCTGCGGCGCGCCTTCGCGGCGGC
>NZ_WWCX01000175.1:0-5975 GCF_009857655.1 Duganella vulcania | reverse complement strand
TGCGGGCCGCGCTGCTGGCCGCGCGGGCGTGCCTCCCCTTGCGGGCGTGGCTGGCCCTGCCCCGGGCGGGCGTTGGGCGCTTGTGGTGCGCGGGAGGGGGCGTTCTGCGTGCTGGCGGGCGTGCTGGACGCGCCTTTGGACTTGTTGCTGGCTTCTGACATTGTTTTTTACAAAGGTTTTGGCGCGGAAGTCGCGCACCGAATTATAATGCGCCTAATGGAAAACCCTACCCAATTCGTCCAATGGCTGCGCTCCGTCGCGCCGTACATCCACGCCTTCCGTGGCAAGACCTTCGTGGTCGCCTTCCCTGGTGAACTCGTGAGCGCCGGCGCGCTGCAGGTGCTGGCGCACGATTTGTCGCTGCTGCACGCGCTCGACATCAACGTCACCGTGGTCTACGGCTCGCGCCCGCAGGTGGCCGAGCAGCTGGCCCTGCGTAACGTCGAGGGCCGCTTCCACAACGGCCTGCGCATCACCGACACCGCCGCCATGGAGTGCGCCAAGGAGGCCGCCGGCGAGCTGCGCCTGGACATCGAGGCCGCCTTCAGCCAGGGCCTGCCCAACACGCCGATGTCGCACGCGGCGATCCGCATCATTTCCGGCAACTTCATCACCGCCCGTCCGCTGGGCGTGATCGACGGCGTCGACCTGGAGCTGACCGGCATCACCCGCAAGGTCGACGCCGAAACGATCCACTCCATCCTCGGCTCGGACGGCCTGGTGCTGCTGTCGCCGCTGGGCTTCTCGCCCACCGGCGAGGCCTTCAACCTGACCATGGAGGACGTGGCGTGCAGCACCGCCATCGCCCTGCACGCCGACAAGCTGATCTTCATCACCGAGACCGGCATGATGACCGACGCCGGCGGCGCCGAGATCCGCGAGCTGTCCTCGCACCAGGCCGAGGCCGTGCTGCAGGCCGGCTTCCTGCCGGATTCCACCGCCTTCTACCTGAAGCACTGTATCAAGGCCTGCAACAACGGCGTCGAGCGCTCGCACATCGTCTCGTTCGACATGGACGGCTCGGCGCTGCTGGAACTGTTCACCCACGATGGCGTGGGCACCATGATCTCGCACGAGAACCTGGAGTCGCTGCGCCAGGCCACCATCGAGGACGTCGGCGGCATCATCAAGCTGATCGAGCCGCTGGAGGCGGACGGCACGCTGGTCAAGCGCGGCCGCGAGCTGATCGAGCGCGAGATCGACTATTTCTCCGTCATCGACCACGATGGCGTGATCTTCGGCTGCGCCGCGCTGTACCCGTTCCCGGAACAGAAGATGGCGGAAATGGCTTGCCTGACCGTCAACCCCGAGGTGCAGGCCCAGGGCGACGGCGAGCGCATTCTCAAGCACATGGAGAACCGCGCGCGCGCCATCGGCATCCAGAAGCTGTTCGTGCTGACCACCCGCACCTCGCACTGGTTCCAGAAGCGCGGCTTCGTGCCGGCCACGGTGGACGCCCTGCCGAAGGACCGCCAGCGCATGTATAACTGGCAGCGCAAATCCCAGGTTTTGATTAAGACCTTATAATCACGTTTTACCTACCGCTTTAGGAGCAACACAGATGGCCCGCACCGTTCAATGCATCAAACTCAACAAGGAAGCCGAGGGTTTGGACTTTCCACCGTATCCGGGTGAACTGGGTAAGAAGATCTATGAATCGGTTTCCAAGGAAGCCTGGGCGGCCTGGCTGAAGCACCAGACCATGCTGGTCAACGAGAACCGCCTGAACCTGGCCGACCAGCGCGCCCGCAAATACCTGGCCACGCAGATGGAGAAACACTTCTTCGGCGACGGCGCCGACGCAGCGCAAGGCTACGTGCCGCCAACCGAGTAAGGTTGGGAACGCCGGCGGCGCCCGCCGCCGGCATGGTTTTACATAGGCTTACACTGCTTCAGTTCGCATCTTGCCATGAAAACTTTGCCGTTTTCGCAAGTCATGCGGTACACCTCGACCGGTCCCGGTTCGCTCACCAATCCCGCGCCCCAGCCGCCCGTGCAGCCCTGCTGCCTGGCCAGCTTCTCCACCGTTGCCGACGAGACGCCGGCGCGGAATGGCACTTTCTGGATTTCCACGCCGTCGACATAGGCCAGCGGCGTGCCGTCGCCGGCCGTGGTGCGCGGCGCCGGCTGGCGTGGCGCGGGGGCTTCGTCGCGGGGCTTGCCCAGCGACGGCACCCACGCGCAGGAACTGAGCAGCATGGCGCCCAACAGCGCGCCACCCATCCACAGCACCGGCCGGCCGCGGTTCATCAGAAGCTCAGCGTCTGCACGCCGTCCGCCGTGCCCAGCAGGCAAACGTTGGCGCCGCGCGCGGCAAACAGGCCGACCGCGATCACGCCGACGATCTGGTTGATCTGCTGTTCCAGCGCCACCGGGTCGGTGATGGACAGGCCGGCCACGTCGACGATCACGCCGCCGTTGTCGGTGATGAAGGCCTCGTCGGTGCCCGGCTTGAGGCGCAGCTTGGGCGTGCCGCCCAGCTTGGCCAGCGCGCGGGTGACCGAGGCGCGCGCCATCGGCAGCACTTCCACCGGCAACGGGAACTTGCCCATCACATCGACCAGCTTGGAGCCGTCGGCGATGCAGACGAACTGCTTCGAGACCGAGGCGACGATCTTCTCGCGTGTGAGCGCCGCGCCGCCGCCCTTGATCATGGCGCCGGTCCTGGTGATCTCGTCGGCGCCGTCGATGTAGACGGCGATCCCGGCGACATCGTTCAGGTCAAATACCTCGATGCCGTGGCCGCGCAGGCGCGCCGCGGTCGCCTCGGACGAGGCCACCGCGCCCTTGATGCGGTGCTTGATCTTGGCCAGTTCGTCGATGAAGAAGTTGGCGGTGGAGCCGGTGCCGACGCCGATGATCTCGTTATCCACCACGTAGTCGATGGCGGCGCGGGCTACGGCTTGTTTCAGTTCGTCTTGGGTCATGATGTTTCTATAAGAGAGGGGAATGCAATCCCGCTATTTTAACGGATCGCCCCCGCCCGCCCCGCTTTTCCGCCAAAAATTGCGCATGGACAACACGCGGCGGGCGCCGGTGTCGCAGACTGGCACAAGCGCAGCGGACACGCAACGTTGCTTGCCAGCGACCGGGCCGGATATGCGAGAATGATTGCAACGCAGCGCCCAACAATGATTGCGGGGGAGGACACATGACGTCTACGAAAACAGTCTTGATTGTCGACGACAGCCGCGTATCGCGCCTGATGGCGCGCCAGTACATCGGCGCCCTGCACGCCGACTGGATCGTCGAGGAGGCGGCCACCGGCGAGGAGGCGCTGGTCAAGGCGCGCGCGGTCGGGCCGGACCTGGTCCTGATGGACGTCAACATGCCCGGCATGGGCGGCATCGCCGCCGCCGAGCAGCTGCGCCAGGAACTGCCCGCCCTGCCGATCTCGCTGCTGACCGCCAATGTCCAGGCCGCCACACGCGAGCGCGCCACCCTGCTGGGCATAGGCTTCATGGAAAAGCCCATCACCGAGGCCCGCATCGCGCAGCTGCTGTCCACGCTGGAAGCGGCCTGACCATGTTTGCCCTGTCCGAGCTGGAGAACGACGCGCTGATCGAGATCTTCAACATCGGCGTCGGCCAGGCCGCCGCGTCGATGAGCGCCATCGTCAACGAGGCGGTGCACATGTCGGTGCCGTCGGTGAGCTTCATCAACCGCGCCGAGGCCGCGCGCCTGCTCGACGGCAAATCGGCCGAGCCGGCCGGCGCCATCTGCGGCGTCAGCCAGCACTACGAGGGCGCGTTCTCGACCGAGGCCATCCTCATGTTCCCGGAGGATAAGAGCCTGGAGATCGTGCGCCTGATGGTGGGCGAGGCGGTGTCGCAGAAGGAGCTCACCGAGATGGAGCAGGAGGCCATGTGCGAGATCGGCAACATCATCCTCAACTCCTGCGTGGGCACGCTGGCCAACATCTTCCAGCGTGAGCTGCAGGGCTCGCTGCCGCAGTACCACGTCGGCACCAGCGACGAGATCCTGATCGCCTCCGGCAGCCAGGCCGACACCGTGGTGCTGATGCTGCACATCGATTTCCTGCTGGAGAAGCACCAGATCCACGGCTACGTCGCCTTCGTGCTCGACATCTCGGCGCTGCACGACCTCAAGGAGCAGATCAACCTCTACATCGCCCGCGCGATGGGCCAGGCATGATGAGCAAGCTCACCGACGCGCACCGCCTGCACCTGCTGCACAGCGTGCTGTGCGCGGTGAACCTGGGCGCCATCGTGCTCGACGGCGAACGGCGCGTGGTGCTGTGGAACGCGTGGATGATCAAGCATTCCGGCCTGGGCCACGACAAGGTGATCGGCGCCGACTTCTTCGCCGTCTGCCCCGGCCTGCGCGGCGGCCGGGTCGAGTCGGCGATCCAGCACGCGCTGTACAACAACTTCCCCTCGCTGCTGTCGCAAACGCTCAACAAGGCGCCGTTCGCGCTGTACGCCAGCCCGGCGGCGGCCGCCCGCAACGAGCGCATCCAGCAGGCGGTGGAGGTGACGCCGATCGCGGTCGAGGGCGCGGCGCGCCACTGCCTGATCCAGATCAACGACGTCAGCATCGCGGTCGGGCGCGAGAAGCTGCTGCGCGAGCAGGCCATGGTGCTGCGCACGCAGACCTTCGCCGACGGCCTGACCGGCATCGCCAACCGCCGCCACTTCGACGTGGCGATGGAGAAGGAACACCGGCGCGCCAAGCGCGGCGGCACGCCGCTGTCGCTGCTGATGATCGACATCGACCACTTCAAGGCCTACAACGACCACTACGGCCACCAGAAGGGCGACCAGTGCCTGATCCAGGTGGCGGCCGCGCTGGCGGCCATGCTCCGGCGGCCGTGCGACCTGATGGCGCGCTACGGCGGCGAGGAGTTCGCCATGATCCTGCCCGAGACCGACGTCGAGCAGGCCACGCTGATGGCCGAGGCGATCCGCGCGCGTACCCAGGAGCTGGCCATCCCGCACGAGCGCAACAGCGACGCCGGGCAGCAGGTCACGGTCAGCATCGGCATCGCCACGCAGCGGGTGGACGCGCCGGCCGGCATCGAGGCGCTGATCGGCGCGGCCGACCGCGCGCTCTACCTCGCCAAGCGCAACGGCCGCAACCGCACCGAGGCGCTGCTGCCGGCCTGATGCCCGGCGCGGCTGTGCTAGAGTGGCTGGGGTCATGCAAAAACAACCATATTCCCGGAGCGCCATGAAAATCTTTGCACGCGCCAGCGCCGGCACCGATCTGCTGCGGCTGGTCTTATGCGCCATCCTGTTCACCCACGGGGCCTACCGCTTCTACGAGGGAAGCAGCCCCATCCTCGGCCAGATCCTTGAAGAGCAAGGTTTCCCGCACGGCAGCGGCACCTGGCTGGCGTACGCGGTCAACCTGACCGAGACGGTGGGCACCGTGCTGCTGGCGCTGCGCCTGCTGACCTTGCCGGTGTGCGCGGCGCTGACCGTCATCTACACCACCGGCGTCATCCTGTTCCATCGCCACAACGGCTTCTTCGTGGTCGGGCCGGGCACCGGCGGCTGGGAGTACAGCGCGCTGCTGATCACCTGCCTGCTGGTCACGGCCTGGGAAGAGCTCAAGACCCGGCGCGGCCTGTCCGATCAGGTCCAGATGCGGTAGATCCAGTAGCTTTCGTCTTCGGATTTCAACATGCGCGCCAGCTCGTGCGGACTGTGGCCGGTGATCTCGCGCGCTTCGCGGCAAAAGTGGGCCTGGTCCGCATAGCCGCCGCGCGCGGCCACGTCGGACCACACCACGCGCCCGGCCAGGAACTCGTCGCGGGCGTCGAAGAAGGATTGCTCGGCGCGCTGCAGGCGCAACAGCTTGCGCATCGGCTGGCCGGCGCGCGCCTTGATGTGGCGCTCGATGCTGCGCACGCCGCGGCCAAGCGCGGAGATCGGTCGAGCGTCGTGTAGGGAAGGAGGGTGGTAAGTAGTGGAGCTCTCGGTGGTCGCGGTATCAGTGGAACAGGTGCGGCT
>NZ_WWCX01000174.1:0-6230 GCF_009857655.1 Duganella vulcania | reverse complement strand
CCGACGTGCCGGCCGACCTGCCGCGCGCGCGCGCCTGGTTCCAGCAGGCGGCCCAGGCCGGCATCGCCGAGGCGCGCTACCGGCTGGCCATCATGCAGTCGCAGGGCGACGGCGGCGAGGTCGACCGCGACGCCGCGCTGTTCGGCATGGAAAGCCTGGCCGCCGAAGGCTATGTGCCGGCCTACCTGCCGACCGCCGTCCTGTACGCCCACCTGCCGCCGCAGCCGGACACCGGCGCGCTCGGCGCCGACCACCTGGCCAAGGTCTACCTGTGGGCCAGCGCCGCCAGGGCCCGCCTGCGCGACCCGGCCTTGCTGGACGCCACCGCACAACTGCTGGCCAACGTGCTGGCCGTCATGCCGTCCGCATGGCAGCCCGGACTGGACCGCCAGGTCGCCGACCATCTCGCCAAATTCGCCGCGCCAGGCACCGCCTTGAACCCCAACCGCGCCCCCAACGCATCCCCAGGAGTCTGACATGAACCATCCCTTGTTCCCCGCCGCCGGCGTGCGCCGCCCCTTGCGCCCGGCCTCGCAGCTGCTGCCGCTGGAGCAGCGCTTCATGTTCGACGGCGCCGTGGCCGACGCCGCCCACGCGGCCCAGCACGACACGGCGCCGCCGCCGGTGCCGCCGGCCGTGACGGTGCGCGCCATCGATCCGGCCCGCGACGACGGCAAGAAGGAAGTGGTGCTGGTCGACACCTCGGTGGCCAACTACAAGAGCCTGGAGGCGGGCGTGCGCGACGGCATCGGCATCGTCGAGTTCGACGGCAGCCGCGACGGCCTGGCGCAGATCGCCCTGTGGGCGGCCGGCCAGCGCGGCCTGGACGCGATCCACATCCTGTCGCACGGTTCCGAGGGCACCGTCAACCTCGGCACCGCGCGCCTGACCGACGCCGCGCTGTCGTCGGCCAGCGTGCAGGCGGAACTGGCGCAGCTGGGCCAGGCGCTGAGCGCCGACGGCGACCTGCTGCTGTACGGCTGCGACGTCGCCGCCGGCGACCACAACGCGCTGGTGGCCGACCTGGCGCGCATCACCGGCGCCGATGTCGCGGCCTCGCGCGACGCCACCGGCGCGGCGGCCATCGGCGGCAACTGGACGCTTGAAACGCACGCCGGCAAGATCGACACCAAGGCGCTGGACCTCGCCGACTACCAGGGCCTGCTGACCACGATCAGTTTCACCGGCAGCGACGCCGACTACAGCTCGACCACCGTGGTCAAGCAGGTCAACGGCCAGAACGTCACGTTTTCCGGCGGCGCCAGCGCCGGCGGCCTGGGCTTTGACGGCACCTACGGCAGCGGCGGGCTGTACGCCTACCAGGGCCCCACCAACGAAGTCAAGCTGACGGTCAGCATCGCTTCCGGCTACACCTTCGACATCAGCTCGTTCGATGTCGGCGTCCTGTCCCACTCGCTGACGATCGACCTGACGTACGGCGACAACACCACCGACACGCTGACGGTGAACTCGCTGCTCAACAGCTGGCAGACCGTGCTCAATTCCAGCCTGAGCAAACCGATCAACGACGTCAAGCAGGTGGTGTTCAGTTCGGGCGATTTCGGGCTGTTCCAGAATTTCGACATCACCGACGTCAAGGCCATACTGCACCCGCCCACGGTCACGGTCACCGGCGCCAGCCTGTCGGCCGACACCGGCACCAGCGGCACCGACTTCATCACCAAGACCCCCGCGCAAATCATCAGCGGCTCGCTGTCGACCACGCTGAGCACGGGCGAAAAGGTCCAGGTCTCGTACGACAACGGCAGCAGCTGGAGCGACGCCACCACCTACACGGTCGGCTCCAGCAGCTGGAGCACCACCACCACGCTGGCCGGCAGCAACACCTTCCAGGCCCGCGTCACCAACGCCGACGGCTCCAGCACCGCCTACACGCACAGCTACACGCTGGACACCACGGCGCCCACCACCAGCTTCACCGCCATCGCGCTGTCGGCCGACACCGGCACCAGCAGCACCGACCTGATCACCAGGACCGCCAGCCAGACCATCACCGCCACGCTCAGCGGCGCGCCGGCCGGCACCGACATCGTCTGGGGTTCGGTCAACGGCGGCAGCAGCTGGACCGACGTCACCAGCAAGGTGGCCGGCACCACGCTGACCTGGAACGGCGCCACGCTGGGCGCCGGCAGCAGTTCCATCGCGTTCAAGGTGACCGACGCGGCCGGCAACGACAGCGGCATCAGCTCGCAGACCTACACGCTCGACACCACCGCGCCCACCACCACCGTGGCCAGCGCCAGCTTCTCCAACGACAGCGGCACCTCGTCGTCCGACTTCATCACCCGCACCGCGGCGCAGGACCTGAGCGGCACGCTGTCGGCCAACCTGGCCAGCGGCGAGTCGGTGCTGGTCTCGCTCGACAACGGCGCCACCTGGGCCACCGCCAGCGCCACCGTGGGCCAGAGCACCTGGTCGCTGACCGGACGCACGCTCACCGCCAGCAACACCCTCAAGGTCAAGGTCAGCGACACCGCCGGCAACGACGGCAGCGTGCTGAGCCAGGCCTATGTGTACGACACCGCGGCGCCCACCATCACCTTCAACAGCCTGGCGCTGTCGGCCGACACCGGCGCCAGCAGCAGCGACTTCATCACCAAGACCGCGTCCCAGACCATCGCCGCCACGCTGAGCGCCACGCTGGCGGCCGGCGACATCGTCTACGGCTCGCTGGACAACGGCGCCAGCTGGACCGACATCACCGGCAAGGTCAGCGGCACCACCCTGCTCTGGAACGGCGTCACGCTGGCCGGCAGCGACACCTTGCAGCTGAAGGTGGTCGACGCGGCCGGCAACAGCGGCAGCGCCCAGACCCAGGCCTACACGCTCGACACCGCCCCCCCGGCCACGCCCGGCACGCCGGTGCTGGCCACGGCCAGCGACACCGGCGCCTCCGGCAGCGACGGCATCACCAACGACACCACGCCGACGCTGAGCGGCACGGCCGAGAACGGCAGCACCGTCACCGTGTTTGACGGCGCCACGCTGCTGGGCACGGTCACGGCGGGCGCCGGCGGCTGGACGCTGACCACCGGCGCGCTGGCCGAGGGCAGCCACAGCATCACCGCCGTCGCCACCGACACCGCCGGCAACGCCACGGCCGCCTCGGCCGCGCTGACCGTCCTGGTCGACACCACCGCGCCGGCCGTCACCTCGGTGGCGGTGCCGGCCAACGGCACCTACTACAACGGCGACCCGCTGAACTTCACCGTCAACTTCGACGAGGCGGTCACCGTCGACACCAGCGGCGGCACGCCGCGCATCGCGCTGGTGGTCGGCGCCACCACCCGCTACGCCAGCTACGTGTCCGGCTCGGGCACCAGCGCGCTGGTGTTCCGCTACACCGTGCCCAGCGGCGACGTCGACGCCAACGGCATCACCGTCGGCGCGCTGTCGGTCAACGGCGGCACGCTGCGCGACACCGCCGGCAACGACGCCGCGACCACCCTCAACAGCTTGCCCAGCACGGCCGGCGTGGATGTCGACGGCACCAGCCCCAGCGTGACGGGCGTCAGCGCCACCACCGCCAACGGCAACTACGCCGCCGGCCAGACCATCACCATCACGGTGGACTTCTCCACCGCGGTCAACGTCGACACCAGCGGCGGCACGCCCACGCTCACGCTCGACAGCGGCGGCGTCGCCAGCTACGCGGGCGGCTCGGGCAGCAGCACGCTGACGTTCACCTACGTGGTGGGCGCCGGCCAGAACAGCGCCGACCTCGACTACAGCTCGAGCGCCGCGCTGGCGTTCAACGCCGCCACCATCACCGACGCCGGCGGCGCCCACCGCCCGGCCGACCTGACGCTGGCCGCGCCCGGCACGGCCGGCTCGCTGGGCGCCAACAAGGCCATCGTCATCGACACCGCCGCGCCGTCCAACACGGTGGCCGGCGCCGCCCTCTCGGCCGACACCGGCACGTCCAGCACCGACTTCATCACCAAGACCGCGGCGCAGACCATCAGCGGCACGCTGGCGTCCAACCTGGCGGCCGGCGAGCACGTCTACGTGTCGCTCGACAACGGCGCCACCTGGACCCAGGCGGCCGACAGCGCCGGCACCAACACCTGGTCGCTCAGCGGCCAGACGCTGGCCGGCAGCGGCACGCTGAAGGTGCGCGTCAGCGACGACGCCGGCAACAACGGCGCCGCGTATGCGCAAGCCTACGTGCTCGACACCACGGCGCCCACCACCGGCTTCAGCGGCATCGCGCTGTCGGCCGACACCGGCGCCAGCAACACCGACCTGGTCACCAACACCGCGGCGCAGACCATCACCGCCACCCTCGGCAGCGCGCCGGCCGCCGGCGACATCGTCTACGGCTCGCTGGACAACGGCGCCACCTGGACCGACATCACCAGCAAGGTGTCCGGCACCACGCTGAGCTGGAACGGCGTCACGCTGGCCGGCAGCGACACGCTCCAGCTGCGCGTGACCGACGCCGCCGGCAACAACGGCGCCGCCACCAGCCAGGCCTACGTGCTCGACACCAGCGCCCCGGCCACCAGCGTGGCCAGCGCGGCCTTCTCGGCCGACAGCGGCGTCTCGTCGACCGACTTCATCACCCATACGGCCGCGCAGACGGTCAGCGGCACGCTGTCGGCCAACCTGGCGGCCGGCGAGTCGGTGCTGGTCTCGCTCGACAACGGCGCCACCTGGACCGCCGCCAGCGCCACCGTGGGCCAGAGCACCTGGTCGCTGGCCGGGCGCACGCTCACCGCCAGCAGCACCCTGCAGGTCAAGGTGAGCGACACCGCCGGCAACGACGGCCCCGTGCTCAGCCAGGCCTATGTCTACGATACCGCCGCCACCGTGGCCACCGTCGATACGCTGCAGACCATGAGCCTGACGCCGGTGCTGACCGGCAGCGCCACGCTGGCCGCGGGCGAAACCATGACCGTCACCGTGGGCGGCGCCACCTACAACGTGGTGCCGGCGGCCGGCACGTGGAGCCTGGACCTGTCGAGCGCGGTGCCGGCCAGCGGCGCGCTGGCGCTGGCGCTGAACAACCGCTACCAGGTGGTGGCCACCGTCACCGACCTGGCCGGCAACACCGCCAGCGACATCAGCAGCAACGAGCTGACGGTGGGCACCATCGTCGTGCCGGTCACGCCGCCCACCACCGCCGTGACGGGCGCCGCGCTGTCGGCCGACAGCGGCGCCAGCGCCAGCGACTTCGTCACCAACGTGGCCGCGCAAAGCCTCAGCGGCTCGCTGTCGGCGCCACTGCTGGACGGCGAATCGGTGCGGGTGTCGCTGGACGGCGGCGCCAGCTGGCAGAGCGCCAGCGCCAGCGGCAACAGCTGGTCGCTGGGCGGCGTCACGCTGAGCGGCACCGGCCAGTTGCAGGTCAAGGTCAGCAACGCCGGCGGCGACGGCGCGGTCTACACCCAGGCCTATGTGCTCGACACCGCGGCGCCGGCGGCGCCGACGGTTAACGCCCTGACCGCGCCGACCACCACCCCGACGCTGAGCGGCTCGGCCACGTTGGCCAGCGGCGAGCTGCTCACCGTCAGCGTCGGCGGCGCCTCCTACCAGGTCGCCGTCAGCGGCGGCAGCTGGAGCCTGGACCTGGCGCACGCCACGCCGTCGTCCGGCGCCCTGTCGCTGACGGCCGGCCAGCGCTACGACGTCGCCGCGGTGGTCACCGACCTGGCCGGCAATGCCAGCCGCAGCGCCGGCGGCGGCCAACTGCTGGTCGAAGGCCCGCCCGCCACGCTGGTCACCAGCGCCGCGCTGTCGGCCGACAGCGGCGCCAGCGCCAGCGATTTCATCACCAACGTGGCCGCGCAAACCATCGGCGGCACGCTGTCGGCGCCGCTGACGGCCGGCCAGCGGGTCGAGGTGTCGCTCGATGGCGGCGCCACCTGGCGCAACGCCTCGGCCGCGGCCGGCGCGGCCAGCTGGTCGATCGCCGCCACCCTCGGCGGCAGCAATGTCCTCATGGCGCGCGTCAGCAACGACGCCGGCCACGGCGCGGCGTTCCAGCAAGCCTATACGCTCGATACCAGCGCCCCGCTGGCCAGCCCGACCGGCGGCACGCTGTCGTCGGACGGTGTGCTCAGCGGCGGCCTGTCGGCGCCGCTGGCGGCCGGCGAATCGGTGCTGGTGTCGCGCGACAATGGCGCCAGCTGGCAGCCGGCCAGCGTGTCCGGCGGCGGCTGGTCGTCGGCCGGCGGTGCCGGCAGCACGGTGCTGGTCGCGGTGCG
>NZ_WWCX01000173.1:0-6429 GCF_009857655.1 Duganella vulcania | reverse complement strand
CGCTGGCGGCCGCTGGCACTGGCGCCGGCATGGCGCTGTTCAGCAGTGCGCCGACCATGGCGGGCACCAGCGCGTCGGTGGCGGCGGTGGCGCCGGCATCGGTGGCGTCATCGGCGCCGGCCGCGCTGGCCTCGGTGTCGAGCGCCAGCGGATCGGTCAGCTGCAGCAGCTGGGCGAACAGCGGGGCGCGCTCCTGGGTCTCGTCGGCCGGCTCGGCGGCGTCGCGGGCCGGATGGCTGACCGGGTCGTTCTGGCTGGCGGGGACGGCGCTGCGCGGGCCGGGGGCCGGCCTGGCGCTGGCCTGCTGGTTCCTGCCGTTGCCGGTCAGCGGCGGCGACTTGGGGGGAACCCGGGGCACCGTGGCGCCGCCGTCGGGGCTGGCCTGTCGCGTCGGCATGCTGTCGAGCCCGCCATGGTTGGCGGCCACCGGAGCGGTCAGTTCGGCTTTCGCGGCTTTGGCCGCGGCGGTGGCGTTCGAGAGTGTCATGCTCATGCTTGGATTCCGGTTTCTAACTGTTCGCTGTCCAGCGCGTACGCCAGCCAGCCTTCTTTGTTGGCCTGCATGTCGTGCAAGCGCCGGCCGAGGTCCTCGGTGGCGGCGTTGCATGCCTGTACCGCTTGTTCGTGGAGCCCGCGCAGCGCCGCCAGGGCGGCCCGTTCGCTGCTGCTCCACTGGCCCTGCGCCGCCATCTGCGGCAGCGCGGTGGCCATTAACGTGTTAATCGCCGCCAGCGTCTTCCAGTCCTGGGACGCGATGGCGGCGCTCATCTTCTGCGCCAGCTGCAGCAAGGTGCGTTGCCTATCCATTTTTGGCCTGTACACCCAGCCAGCCCTTTTTGATGGTGGTCAGCAACGTCGTCACTTCGTCGATGATGGTCGGGTCCAGGCTGACGCCGGCCGTGTACAGGCGGCCGGCGCAGTAGTCGTACAGGCGGCCGAGGTTTTCCACCACTTCGCCGCCGTTGTCGAAGTCCAGCGAGCTCGACAGACCGTTGATGATGTCGGTGCACTTGTTCAGGCTGTTGGCCTTGAGCTCGTAGCGCTTGCCGACGATGTGGCCGCGCGCGCGCGCCAGCTCTTCGAGCAAGCCGTCGGTCAGCACCAGCACCAGTTCGATCGGCGACGCCCGTGCCACCTGGGCGTCCAGATTGGTGGAGTGATAACTGCTGTAAGCTTCGTGGTTCAACATGGTGTTCACCGTACGGGTTGTGGTTCGTTAGTTATTACTTGGCGAGAACATCGCCGTGAACATGTTCGACGTGCTGGTCATCGACGACTGCAGCTGCTGCAGCGCGCTGAACTGCGCCAGGTAGCGCTTGTAGGAATTGTCGAACTGGGTCTGCAGCGCCACCTGGCGCTTGGCGACGTCGTCCTGCACCTTGCTGGCGGCGGTCTTGCGGCTGCCGATCAGGCCGGTCGCGGAATTGGTCCAGGTGGTCACCAGCTTGTTCATCTTGCCCAGCACGCCGGCGTCGGCCGCCAGGCCGGCGCGGCCGAACAGCGTGTCGATCTTGCCGGGATCGGCGGCCACGGCTTTCTGCAGGCGGGCCGAGTCCAGCGACAAGCTGCCGTCGCGCGCGGCGGTGATGCCAAAGCTGATCAGCGACTTGCCGCCGGTGACGGCGCGCAGCGCCGAGTTCAGCGCGGCGCGCAGCGCGGTCACGCCGGAATCGCCGTGCAGCGCGGCGTCGGACGAGCGCGGGGTGCTGTCGGTGGGCGAGGTCGGCGTGTGGTCGCCCGCCGCGGTGACAGTCTTGAACACGCCCAGCAGCTTGTTGTAGGCGTCGACGAAGGCTTGCACGTTGGCGGTGGTGGCGCTGTTGTCGGGGCCGATGGTCAGCTGCACCGGCGTCGCGCCCGCCGTCTGCGCCTGCTTGACGGTGAACTTGACGTTGTCGATGGTGCTGAAGGTGTTGGAGGCCTGGGTCACCTTGGTGCCGGTGTTCTGGTCGCCCATCCAGACGATGGCGTCCTTCGCGGCCGACTCGACCTTCTGGGTCGACAGGTCCGACTGCAGGCCGGCGTCGGCCAGGCCGGTGACGTCGATCGAGGCCACCGCGTTGTCGGCGCCGGTCTGGGTCGAGGTCATCACCAGCTTGGTCTGGCCGTTGACCGTCATGGTCGAGGCGGTGACGCGGGAATTGTTGGTGGCGGCCACGTTGATCGCGGCGGCGATTTCCTTGGCCGACAGCTTGCCGTCCATATTGCTGTCGGCGTTGGCCAGGTCGACCTGGAAGTTCGAGCCGTCGGCCAGCATCACCTTCAGCGAGCCGGCGCTGGTGGCGGCGCTGTCGTTGACGTTGTACGACACCTGGCCGGCGGTGGCCAGCTGCTCGACGTAGAACGAGTACGTGCCGGCCACGGCGTTGGCGCTGGCGGTGCCGGTGGCGATCGCGGTGTTGCTGCTGGTGGCGGCCGCCGCGCTGACGCTGGCCGTGCCGGTCACCAGCGACTGGATCGTCGACTGGAACGCGCTCAGCGCGCTACCGAGCGTGGTGAGGGCGGAGACGGTGGCGGTCGCCTGGGCATTGCGGGCGTCCAGGTTGGCCTTGGTCGGCGCCACATAGGCGTTGGCCAGGTTGGTCGCCGTGGTTTGCGGGTCGTAGGTTGGACTGCTGATGACTGCCATGATCGTGCTCCCGGTAAGGATGATTGAAGTGTACCCTGATATAAGGCGACCTTAATCGTTTCCCTATGAAAATATTCCTAACTTTTTTTCGCCACAGCGCTATTTTTGGCCGCGTATCCACAGTTGTGTTGCCAATTCGTCCTGTTGCTTGCGTTCCTGGACATTTTGCTGGGCCAGCACCACTTTTTGCTGCTTGCTGAGCACCTTGCCCAGCACCTCGCGCTTGGCCCAGGCCGCGTTGAGCGCCTGCTGCGACACCGCCATGTCGGCCTCGTGCATGTGCAGGTCGAGCCGGTGGCTGTCGGCCATCTGCATCACGGCCTGCTTGTAGTCGCCGCAATTGCCGGCCAGCGCGGGATGCAGGTTGCCGCTGGGGCCGCTGTTGGTGTACAGCCCGGTCAGGCGCTCCAGGTTTTTCTGATAACGCTCGCGCAGGCTTTCCTTCTCCGCCAGCTCGGTCTGCAGGCGCTCCACCTCGGTGTTGCGCAGGGCCACCAGCGTGGTCAGGTTGCGGATGTTGTGTTGGCTCATGTCATCAGCTTTTCAAGTTGGTGGACGCACGGCGCGAACGGCGCTTCTTCCTTGGTACCCTGGCACAGGAAATCCTCGACCTTGGGGTGCAGCTGCACCGCCTTGTCGGTGACCGGATCGGCGCCCGGCACATAGGCGCCCAGCGGGATCAGGTCGCGCACGCGGTCGTGGCGCGCCATGCTGGCCTTGAGCGCGCGCGCCGCCAGCATGTGTTCGTGGGTGATGACCTGGGCCATGCAACGGCTGATCGAGGCGGCGATGTCGATCGCCGGGTAGTGGCCGCGCTCGGCCAGCTCGCGGGTCAGCACGATGTGGCCGTCCAGCACGGCGCGGGCGGTGTCGACCACCGGATCCTGCTGGTCGTCGCCCTCGGCCAGCACGGTGTAGATCGCGCTCATGCTGCCGTTCTGGTTCTCGCCGTTGCCGGCCGATTCGATCAGTTGCGGCAGCGCCGAGAACACCGACGGCGGGTAGCCCTTGGTGGCCGGCGGCTCGCCCAGCGCCAGCGCCACCTCGCGCAGCGCCATCGCGTAGCGGGTCAGCGAATCGACCAGCAGCAGCACGTTCTTGCCCTGGTCGCGGTAATGGGCCGCGATCGAGTGGCACAGCTCGGTGGCCATGATGCGCATCAGCGGGCTCTCGTCGGCCGGCGCGATCACCAGCACGGCCTTGGACAAGCCTTCCTTGCCGAGCGACATCTCCACGAATTCGCGCACCTCGCGCGAGCGCTCGCCGATCAGGCCGACCACGACCACGTCGGCCACGGTCTGCCGGGTCATCAGGCCCAGCAGCACGGACTTGCCGACGCCGGAGCCGGCCATCAGGCCGACCCGCTGGCCCTTGCCCAGGGTCAGCATGGCGTTGATGGCGCGCACGCCGACGTCGAGCGCCTCGGTGACCGGTTTTTTCTTCAAGGGATGGATGCGCGGCGGCAGCGGTTCGAGCGGGAAGTCGCCGGACAGCTTGCCCAGGCCGTCGATCGGCTCGCCCAGGCCGTTGACCATGCGGCCCAGCCAGCCGGAGCCGATCTGCAGGTTCACTTTTTCGGGGGAGGGCAGCACGCGCGCGCCGGTGGTCAGGCCGATGGCCTTCTTGAACGGCATCAGGAACGACAGCTTGTCGCGGAAGCCCACCACTTGCGCGTCCAGCCACTCGCCGCCGACTGTCTCAATCTGGCAACGCTGGCCGGTGTGCAGCGGGCAGCCCACCGCCTCGAGCAGCAAACCGGACGCCCCCACCAGGCGACCGGTCGGGGTCGCCATGGGCACGGAACCCAGTTCGAGATTGCGTAAGGCGTCAGCGATCACTCTTCGCTCTCCGGTTCATCGCCGCCGTCGGCAGCTTGGAGTTGATTATCGACCTGTTCCATGACAGCCGCAAGACGTTGATGACATCCGGCATCGACTTCATTGTCGCCGGCCTTGATGCGGCATTCGCCCACTTCCAGGCGGGCATCCGGGATCAGGTTCCAGCGCTTGGAACGTTTCGGGTCCAGCTCGGCGATGCGCTTGAGCTCTTCCGGATTGAGGAACACGTCGATCTCCTCGCGGGTGGGCGGCATCGACGCCAGCGTTTCCTCGACCAGGGCCATCAGCTGCACCGGCTGCAGCGCCAGCTCGGCGCGGATCACCTGGCGCGCCACCTTGGCCACCAGGTCGACCACTTCCTTGCGCTGGGCCGCGCGGTAGTCGGAGCGCAGCTTCTTCAGGCTTTTCAGCATGGCGTCGACCGGGCGCGCCATCTGGTCGTAGGCCACCAGGGTTTCGTGGCGGCCTTCCTCGCGGCCCTGTTCCTGGCCGGACGCGCGCCCGGCCTCGAAGCCGTCCTCCTGGCCGCGGGCCAGGCCGATCTCGTAGCCGTCGCGCTGGCCCTGTTCGAAGCCCTCGCTGACCGAGGCGGCCCACTGGGCGCCGCCGTCGCCGCTCTGGCTGTGGCTCTGCGCCACCGCGCGCTGGTGCGCGAGGTTGGTGAACTGGGCCAGCGGCGGGAAGCGGTAGGCGCGGAACTGCTTCATTCGATCACCTGTTCGGCGAACAGCTGGATCTCGATCTCGCCGACGTCGGCCAGCGCCTTGACGGTGGCCATGATTTCCTGGCGGGTTTGCTCGATGCGCGACAGCGGCATCGGGCCGGCGCGCCGCATCATGTCCTCGAAGGCCTGGGCCTGGCGTTTCGGCATGGTCTTGAGGATGGCGTCGCGGATCGACACTTCGGCGCCCTTGAGCGCGATCGCCCATTGCTCCAGCGGCACTTCCTCGATGATGCGGGTGATCGCCACCTCGGACTGGTTGCCGAGGATGAAGAAGTCGTACATCGACAGCTCGATCTTGGACACCACGTCCGGGTCGTGCGCGCGCAGCAGCTCGACCATCTGCGCGCGGTTGCTCGGCAGGCGGTTGAGGATCTCGGCGGCCTGGCGGATGCCTTCCACGCTGGTGCTCTGCGAATCGAACGACGACAGGCAGCGCATCACCAGCTCGTCCAGCTCAAGCAGCAGGTCGCGGTCGACTTCCTCCATGCGGGCCAGGTTCAGCAGCACCAGGTCGCGGCCGTCGGCCGGCAGCGCGTCGATGATCTGGCCGGCCAGCGCCGGCGGCAGGAAGGCCAGGAACACCGCCTGCATCTGCACGTGCTCGTTGGAGATGTACTCGGCCAGCCACTTGGGCGAGGCCCACTGCAGGCGCGCCATCTTGGGCCGCAGCTCGTCGCCGTAGATGTTGTTCAGTACGGTGTTGGCGAGGTCGCCGCCCAGCGCCAGGTCCAGCGAGCGCTTCAGGTAGCTGCGCGAGGCGCCATGCACGCCGGACTGCTGGCGGTAGTCGTCGAAGAAGGTCTGCATCGCGGTCTTGACGGACTCGACCTTGATGCCGCTCATGCGCGACATGACCTGGGTCACTTCCAGCAATTCCTCGCGCGTCAGGCAGCGCAGCACGGCCGCGGCCGGCTCCTCGCCTATGCTCAGCAGCACGATGGCAGCCTGTTCCACCGGCGACAGCTGGGCGTTGTGGACTGCGTTGCCGTAGTCCTCGTCGTTCTGCGGGTTATTGAGTTCGGCCATTTTTCTGCATCCATTGTTTGACGACTTCGGCGACACGTTCCGGTTCTTTGGCGGCCAGTACTTTCAGGTGGTCGACCATGACGTCGACGGCCGAACCTGGCGGCGGCAGATCGTAGTTTTCCAGCAGCGGCACCACCGGCATGCCCGGCTGGACCAGGGCGCCCGGCAGGGCAGGGGCTGCGCCCGGCGCGCCCGGCGCGGCCTGGCCGGCC
>NZ_WWCX01000172.1:0-6450 GCF_009857655.1 Duganella vulcania | reverse complement strand
GCCGGCCGCGCCGCCGCTGGCCGCGTTCAGCCCCGGCCCGACGCCGGCGCCGCGTGCGCGCAAGCGGCGCAAGGTCTTGCTGGCCGAGGACAATCCGGTCAATGTCGAAGTGGCCGGCGCCATGCTCGAGGGACTGGGGCTGGAAGTGAGCCGCGCCTGCAACGGCGAGCAGGCGCTGCAGGCCGAGCAGGCCGGCGAGTTCGACCTGATCCTGATGGATTGCCAGATGCCGGTCATGGACGGCTTCGCCGCCACCACCGAAATCCGCCGCCGCGAGCAACAGCGCGGTCGCGGGCGCAGCGTGCCCATCATCGCCATCACCGCCAACGCGCTGCAGGGCGACCGCGAATCCTGCCTGGCGGCCGGCATGGACGACTACCTGAGCAAGCCGTTCACGCAGCAGGCGCTGGGGCAGACCATCGCCCGCTGGATCAGCCTGCCGCGCATGGCCCCCACGCCGCCCGCGCTGGAAGCACCGGAAGAGCAGGCAGCGCCAGCCGTGGCCATGCCCCACAGCGAGATCAACCGCCAGGCGCTGCAGAACATCCGCGCGCTCAGCGCCACCAACGGCGACGCATTGCTCGACCGCGTGCTGCACGCCTATCTCGACGACACCCCCAGCCACCTGCACACGCTGCGCCAGGCGATCGCCGCCGGCGACACCGGCCAGTTGCGCAAGGCCGCCCACAGCCTCAAGTCCAGCAGCGCCAACGTCGGCGCCGACGCGCTGGCGCAGCGCTGCCGGGAGCTCGAGCAGCTGGGCCGCAATGACACCACCGCCGGGGCCGCTGTCCTGCTGGCGGATATGGAACGTACTTTCCAGGCCGTGCGGCAGGCGTTGGGAGCTATCCTGGAAAAGGAAACATGACATGGCAACGCCCACCTCCCCCAAGCGCGGCCTGGTCCTGGTCGCCGACGACGATCCCGTGATGCGCATGCTGATGCTGGAGATGCTGGCCCAGGTCGGCCTGGACGCGGTGGAAGCCGAGGACGGCCTGCAAGCGGTGGAATGCTTCCAGCGCCTGACGCCGGACCTGCTGCTGCTTGACGTCGACATGCCCGGCATGGACGGCTTCGCCGTGTGCCGCGAGATCCGCCGGCTGGAAACCCAGACCACCGTGCCCATCATCATGGTCACCGGCGGCGACGAGCTGGAATCGGTGACCAAGGCCTACGAGGCCGGCGCCACCGATTTCGTCTCCAAGCCGATCAACTGGCCCATCCTCGGCCACCGCGTGCTGTACGTGCTGCGCGCCAGCGACGCCATCACCCGCCTGCGCATCGCCGACGCCCACCACCGCGCGGTGCTGGCGGCGATCCCGGACACCTTCTTCCGCATGAACAAGGACGGCTACTACCTCGATTACGAGCAGGGCCACGAGGCCAGCGGCGTGTTCGCCAGCGACCAGTGCGTGGGCCGCCACCTGAACCAGGTGCTGCCGGGAGACATCGCCCGGCATATGCTGGAACAGGTGCAGACCGTGCTCGACACCCAGCACATCCGCTCGCTCGACTACGAGCTGCCCATCCCCGGCGCGGCCCCGCGCGTGCGCCAGGGCGAGCACACGGGGCCGGCGCCGGTGCGGCATTTCGAGGCGCGGCTGGTGGCCACCGGCCCCGACGAGGTGCTGGGCCTGGTGCGCGACATCAGCGAGCGCAAGCGCACCGAGGAGCAGATCCGCCGGCTGGCCTATTGCGACAGCCTGACCGGCATCCCCAACCGCCAGGCCTTCCTGGAAACGCTGGAGGCCGAGCTGGTGCGCTCACGCAAGGGCAACAAGAAATTCGCCGTGCTGTTCATGGACCTGGACGCCTTCAAGCGTATCAACGACACGCTGGGCCATGACGTCGGCGACCATCTGCTCAAGGCCGTCTCCGAGCGCCTGCGCGAGACCACGCGGCCCAGCGACCTGGTCTCGCGCACCGAGGTCGGCAGCAACAACCTGGCGCGCCTGGGCGGCGACGAATTCACCATCCTGATCCCCGACCTGGAGCGGGTGGAAAACGCGCTCAACGTGGCCCACCGCGTCAAGGAAGCGATGCGCCGGCCCTTCCTGCTGGACACGCACGAGATCTTCGTCACCGCCAGCATCGGCATCTCGCTGTACCCGGAGGATGGCGAGGACTGCAACTCGCTGCTGAAGTTCGCCGACACCGCGATGTACCACGCCAAGAACTGCGGCAAGAACAACGCCAAGCTGTACAGCTCGTCGCTGACGATGCAGATCATGAGCCACGTCAAGCTGGAGGTGGGCCTGCGCAAGGCGCTGCAGAACAACGAGCTGTACCTGCTGTACCAGCCGCAGATCGACGTCGCCAGCGCCCAGATCGTCGGCGTGGAGGCGCTGGTGCGCTGGCGCCACCCGGAACGCGGCATCATCTCGCCGACCGAGTTCATCCCGCTGGCCGAGGAGACCGGCCTGATCGTGCCGATCGGCGAATGGGTGCTGCGCACCGCCTGCCGCCAGGCGATGGCGTGGAAGACGGCAGACCAGCGGCCGCTGCGGGTGGCGGTCAACCTGTCGGCCAAGCAGTTCAAGGATGAGAACCTGAGCCAGATCGTGCTGTCCACGCTGCACGAGACCGGGCTGCCGGCCGACCTGCTGGAACTGGAACTGACCGAGGGCACGCTGATGGACGACGCCCGCGCCACCATGGTCACGCTGGAACAGTTGCGCGGCATCGGCGTCTACCTGTCGATCGACGACTTCGGCACCGGCTATTCGTCGATGAACTACCTCAAGCGCTTCGACGTGCGGGCGCTCAAGATCGACCGCAGCTTCATCAGCGGCCTGCCGCAGGATTCGGAAAACGCCGCCATCACGCGCGCCATCATCGCCATGGCGCATGGCTTGAAAATGGCGGTGGTGGCGGAAGGCGTGGAGACCGGCGCCCAGCTAAGGCTGCTGGAGCAATATGGCTGCGACCTGGCGCAGGGCTACTACCTGGGCCACCCGTCGCCGCCGGAGTCGATCGACCTCATGCTCAGCAACCAGTTCGCGCTGAACGCGGCGGCGGCCAGCGATGCCGGCCACACAATGATCTTCCCCGCCCAGCACTGACGGCTGCTTACAGCACGCCATCCTGTTTCATCGCGGCGATGTCGTCGGCGCTGTAGCCCAGCGACCGCAGCACCTCGTCGTTGTGCTGTCCCAGCGACGGGCCTATCCACTTGGTGTGGCCCGGCGTGGCCGACAGCTTGGGCGAGATCGCCGGCAGCTTGACCGGCGTGCCGTCGGCGAAGTGGTGCTGCTCGAACATCTCGCGCGCGACGAACTGCGGATCGGTCATCATGTCGCGCACCGAGTAGATCTTCCCGGCCGGCACGTCGGCCGCCTTCAGCACCGTCAGCGCGCTGTCGATGTCCTGGGTGTCGCACCAGGCCTGGATGGCGTCGTCGATCTCCTGCGTGCGCTGCACGCGGCCATCGTTGCGCTCCAGCTGCGGATCGCCCGCCAGGTCGATGCTGCCCATGGCCAGCATCAGCCGCTTGAAGATCGCGTCGCCATTGCCGGCGATGACGATGTTCTCGCCATCGTTGGTGGTGTAGGTGTTGGACGGCACGATGCCCGGCAGCGCGCCACCGGTGCGCTCGCGCACCACGCCGGCGTGGTCGAACTCCGGCACCAGCGATTCCATCAGGTTGAACACGGATTCGTACAGCGCCACGTCGACCATCTGGCCCTCGCCCTTGAGGCGGCCGCCGGTGGCGTCGCGGTGGCGCAGCGCCATCATCGCGCCGATCACGCCGTGCAACGCCGCCACCGAGTCGCCGATCGACACGCCCACGCGCACTGGTGGCCGGTCCGCGTGGCCGGATACGTAGCGCAAGCCGCCCATCGATTCGCCGATGGCGCCGAAGCCCGGCAAGTCCTTCATCGGCCCGGTTTGGCCGAAGCCCGACAGGCGCACCATGATGGTGGCGGGATTGGCGGCCTTCAGTTGCTCGTAGCCGATGTCCCACTTCTCCAGCACGCCTGGGCGGTAGTTCTCGATGATGATGTCCGCCTCCAGCGCCAGCTGGCGCGCGATGGCGCGGCCGCGCGCGTGCTTGAGGTTGAGCGTCAGCGATTTCTTGTTGCGCGACTGAACCGACCACCACAACGAGGTGCCGTCCTTCAGCACCCGCCATTTGCGGATCGGATCGCCGCCGTCGGGCGACTCGATCTTGATGACCTCGGCGCCGAACTCGCCCAGCATGCGCGCACAAAAAGGGCCCGCGATCAGCGTGCCCAGTTCCAGTACCTTGATGCCGGCCAGAGGGCCCGCAGTGTTCTTCTCAGTCATGTCGCCCTTCGGTCCAGCATGGCGCGGGCGATCGTGCCCGCGTCCACGTATTCCAGCTCGCCACCAACCGGCACGCCGCGCGCCAGACGGCTCACGCGCAGGCCGCGCGCCTTCAGCAGCTCGCTGATATAGTGCGCGGTGGCCTCGCCCTCGTTGGTGAAATTGGTGGCCAGCACCACTTCCGTGACCAGGCCGTCGGCGGCGCGCGCCACCAGTTTTTCCAGGTGAATGTCCTTGGGGCCGATGCCATCCAGCGGCGACAGGCGGCCCATCAGCACGAAGTACAGGCCCTTGTAGGTCAGCGTCTGCTCGATCATCAGCTGGTCGGCCGGCGTCTCCACGACGCACAGCAGGCGGCGGTCGCGCTGCTCGTCGTTGCAGGTGTCGCAGACCTCTTCTTCCGTGAACGTATTGCACAGCGCGCAGTGATGCACGGCGTTGACCGCCTGGTGCAGCGCGCGCGACAACATGTCCGCACCGTCGCGGTCATGCTGGAGCAAGTGAAACGCCATCCGCTGCGCCGACTTGGGGCCGACGCCGGGCAGACGGCGCAGCGCTTCCGTCAGAAATTCCAGCGATTTGGACATGGTGCTTTACGTTGCGGCTGCCCTTAGAAAGGCATCTTGAAGCCGGCAGGCAGGTTCATGCCGGCGGTCAGGCCGCCCAGCTTTTCGGCGGAAGTGGCTTCGGCCTTGCGCACGGCGTCGTTGAAGGCGGCGGCCACCAGGTCTTCCAGCATGTCCTTGTCGTCGGCCAGCAGCGACGGGTCGATCGACACGCGCTTGACGTCGTTCTTGCAGGTCATCACGACCTTGACCAGGCCGGCGCCGGACTGGCCTTCGACTTCGATCAGGGCCAGCGCGTCCTGCGCCTTTTTCATGTTGTCCTGCATTGCTTGCGCTTGTTTCATCAAGCCGGCCAGTTGGTTCTTCATCATGATGGGATTCTCCGTGGATTGAAAATTAAACAGGTGTTCAGTTGGCCGCGGCCGACGCCAGCATGGCGGGCGGCGGCGTGATCGAGCCGGGCACGACCCAGGCGTCGAACTCGCGGATCAGGCTGTTCACAAAGGGATCGTTGGCGACCGTGTCCTCGGCCGCGCGCTGGCAGGCTTCGCGGTGCGCCTGCGCCTCGGCGCTGGCGGTGTACCAGACGGCGCCCAGTTCGGTGTCCACGCGCACCGGGCGGCCGAAGCGTTCGGCCAGCGCGACGGTGAGCTTCTCGACGTTGCCCGGCGTGCGCCAGGTTTCGATCGGCACGCGGACCTTGAAGACCACGGCGTTGCCGTCGATGCTGCATTCGACCAGCTCGGCCTGCATGGCCAATTGCTGGGCCACGCCGCGCAACGGCAAGGCGGCCGCCACAGCCGGCCAGTTGCCGTCCCAGTTCAGCTCGGGTACCGGCGTGATCACGTAGGCGTGCGGCGCCTTGGCCGGCGCCGGCGCGGCGCGGGCCGGCATGACGACAGCCTGCGCCTCGTCGGCATAGGCCAGCGGCGGCGGCGCCTGGTGCTGCGACGGCGCGCGCGATGGTGCGTGCGCTTGACCGTGCGATGGCGTGTGCGATTGCATATGCGACGGCGCGCGCGATGGCACTGGCGAGGATGCGTGCGATGGCGACTGGTCCGGCGCGTAGGCCGGCGCGGAGTGCGCTACCGCGCTATCGTCGGAAAATTCAGTGACCCAGGGCGGTAGGTCATCCTCGTCGTCGGCCTGCTGTGGAGCAGGCTTGGCAGCTGGCGCGGCGGGCGGCGCGACTTGCTGCGGCGCGACCTGGCGCACAGGCGCTTCCAGTACGGCCGCTTGCGCATCGCCGCCCATGATGGCCGCAGGCGGCATGTCTTCCCACGGCGCCGGGCGCGAAGGCGCAACAACAGCCGAAGACATCTGCGCGGCAGGCGGCGTGTACGCAGCGCCAGGCGCGTGCGGCTGCGAAGGCGAGGCGGGTTGCGAGAAAACGGCAGGCGCAGATGGCGTCGCGTCCGGCGCGGCGCCAGACGGCGATGTCGGCACGCCGCTCGAAGGCGCCACTGCAGGCACCGACGGCGCGGCCGCGGCCGGTGCCGAACTCGCCGACGCGGATCGAGCACCCGGTTTGGAAGCCGCGCGGGCAGCCTCCAAGGCAGCGTTAATGGCGGCACGCGCGGCACTGATCGGCGCCGCC
>NZ_WWCX01000171.1:0-6556 GCF_009857655.1 Duganella vulcania | reverse complement strand
TTCAGCGGCAAGCAGTTTGTCGGCGGCTGGCACGCGCTGGCGCTGTGCGACCGCGCGCGGCTCTACGATCCCGGCAAGCCGGTGCCGATGACGTCGCGGCTGGGCATGGGCGCCTGCCTCGGCGCGCGCGCGTGGGACCAGGGCGCCGGCCTGGCGCTGGACGCGCCGCCGCTAAAGCCTGCGCAGTACGCGGCCTTGCTGCCGGGCGCGAAGAACAACTCGCTGCTGGGCTGGCTGGTGGCGCGCCATCTGCAAAGCGATTTCCAGGTGCGCTTGCGGCTGGACCTGGCGGTGCAGCCGGAAACGCGCCTGAGTGCCGGCGCCGGACAGTCGCCGCAACCGAGCACCGCCGCCGAGCTGCCGCCGCGCCTGGGCCTGAGCGCATGGCTGTGCAGCGCCGGCGCATCGGTCACGCACTACCAGCCGGCGAATTTCCTGCTGTCGACGGAAGAGGGCTGACCGTCATGGAAATCGATATCCGCACCTTGCTGTCCAAGCTCAACCCCGAATGCAAGCGGGCGATGGGGCATGCGGCCGAGCTGTGCGTGAAGCAGACGCAGTACAACGTGGAGCTGGAGCATTTGCTGTTCACGCTGCTGGAGGAGCGGGCGCCGGACTTCGTGCTGGCGCTGCAACGCTACGGCATCGTCGAGAGCGCGGTGATGGCGCAGCTGCAGCGCACGATGGACGGCTTCAAGCGCGGCAACGGCCGCACGCCGGCGCTGTCGCCGCACTTCATCGCGTTGTTCCAGGAGGCGTGGATGCTGAGCTCCATGCTGCTGGGCAGCCAGCAGGTGCGTTCCGGCACGGTGCTGCTGGCGATGCTGGAGGTGGACAGCCTGCGCGGCATGCTGATCGAAAGCGCGCCGGAACTGCTGAAGATACCGCGCGAGCAGCTGAAGCAGGAGCTGCCGTCGCTGCTGGCCGGTTCGTCGGAGGATGGCGGCGGGCCATTGGTGGGCAGCGGTGTGTCCGGCACCGGCATGGCCGGAGGAACCACGGGCGCAGGCGGTGGGCATGCCGTCGGCGCTGCGGGCGCGCATGGCGGCGCCACGCCCGGCATGATGCCCACGCAGCAGAGCACAGGCGGCGCCACGCCGGCGCTGGACCAGTACACGGTGGACATGACTGCCCTGGCGCGCGCCGGCCGCATCGACCCGATCCGGGGCCGCGACGCCGAGATCCGCCAGATCATCGACATCCTGTTGCGCCGCCGCCAGAACAACCCCATCCTCACCGGCGAGGCGGGCGTCGGCAAGACCGCCGTGGTGGAAGGCTTCGCGCAGCGCATCGCCTCGGGGGCGGTGCCGCCGTCGCTGGCCAACGTGGTGGTGCGCACGCTGGACCTGGCGCTGCTGCAAGCGGGCGCCGGCATCAAGGGCGAATTCGAGAACCGCCTCAAATCCGTGATCGCCGAAGTGCGCGCATCGGCCACGCCCATCGTGCTGTTCATCGACGAAGCGCACCAGCTGATCGGCGCCGGCGGCAGCGAAGGGCAGGGCGATGCCGCCAACCTGCTCAAGCCGGCCCTGGCGCGGGGCGAACTGCGCACCATCGCCGCCACCACCTGGGCCGAGTACAAGAAATACGTCGAACGCGATCCCGCATTGGCGCGCCGCTTCCAGGTCGTCAAAGTGGAAGAGCCGACCACCGACGCCGCCATCGGCATGTTGCGCGGCATGGTCGCCACGCTGGAGCAACACCACGGCGTCGAGATCCTGGACGAAGCCGTGACCGACGCCGTGCGCCTGTCGCACCGCTACATTTCCGGCCGCCAGCTGCCGGACAAGGCCATCAGCGTGCTGGACACGGCCTGCGCCCGGGTCGCCATCGGCCAGGCCGGCGCGCCGCCGCAGCTGGAGGCGCTGGAGCATGACATCGTCCTCAACAGCGAAGAGCTGCGCATCGCCCGCCAGCGCCACGCGCGCGGCGAGGACCAGGGCGCCGCCATCGCCAAGATGGAAACGCAACAGGCGCTGCTGCAAGCCCGCCAGACGCGCCTGACGGAAAAGCTGGCCGAGGAACGCCGCGCCGTCGAGGAAATCCTGGTGCTGCGGCGCGAAATCGCCGCCACGGCCGACCATCACGCGGCGCTGGACGACGAGGAACGCATCTCGCGCGGCGACCAATTGCAGCGCCTGCAAAAAGGCCTGGAAGCGATCCAGGACGACGAGCCGCTGGTGCCGGTGTGCGTCGATTCGAAGATCGTCGCCGGCGTCATCTCCGGCTGGACCGGCATCCCGGTCGGCAAGATGCTGGCCGACGAAATCCACACCGTGCTGCAACTCAAGGAGCGGCTGGAGGACCGCGTGGTGGGCCAGGAGCAGGCGCTGGACGCCATCGCCCGCCGCGTGCGCACCTTCCGCGCCGAGCTGGACGACCCGGGCAAGCCGGTCGGCGTGTTCATGCTGGTCGGCCCGAGCGGCGTCGGCAAGACCGAGACCGCGTTCGCGCTGGCCGACATGCTGTATGGCGGCGAGCGCAACATGGTCACGATCAATATGTCGGAGTTCCAGGAGGCGCATTCGATCTCCAGCCTGAAGGGCGCGCCGCCCGGCTACGTCGGCTACGGCAAGGGCGGCGTGCTGACCGAGGCCGTGCGCCGCCGGCCCTACTGCGTGGTGCTGCTGGACGAGATGGAGAAGGCCCACCCGGACGTGCTGGAACTGTTCTTCCAGGTGTTCGACAAGGGCACGATGGAGGATGGCGAAGGCATCACCATCGACTTCAAGAACACGCTTATCCTGCTGACCTCGAACGCGGCGCAGGACGTGATCACGCAAGCCTGCGCCAACGGCAAGCGCCCCGATCCCGCCGCGCTGACCGAGCAGCTGCGGCCGGCGCTGCTGCGCCAGTTCAGCCCGGCCTTCCTGGGGCGGCTGGTGCTGGTGCCGTACTACCCGCTGGGCGACGAGCAGATCAGCAACATCGTCGACCTCAAGCTGGCCAAGCTGGCCGCGCGCTTCGCCAGCAACCACAACGCCCGCTTCACCTGGGACGACCGCGTGACCGAGGTGATCACCGCCCGCTGCACCGAGGTCGACAGCGGCGCCCGCAACATCGATTTCATCCTGACGCAGACGGTGCTGCCGCTGCTGTCGTCGCTGGTGCTGGAGCGCATGTCGATGCTCAAGCCGTTCACCGCCATCCACATGAGCGTGGGCGACGACGAGCAGTTCGCCTACGCCTTCCGCGACCATCCGCTGCGGGGCCATCCATGAGAACCGGCTTCGAACAACCCGGTGGCCTGCTGAGCGTATCGTCGCCGTTCGGCGACAACGACCTGCTGCTCGACGCGGTCGAAGGCAGCGAGGGCATATCGGAACTGTTCAAGTTCAACCTGCACATGCGTTCCGGCAGCACCAGCCTGAGCGCGGCCACCGTGGTCGGCAAGACCATGACCGTGACCCTGGACGTGGCCGGCGGCACCAAGCGCTACATCAGCGGCATGGTGTCGCGCTTCATCCAGAGCGGCTTCGACCAGGACTTCGCCACCTACGAGGCCGAGGTGGTTCCCATGCTGTGGCTGCTGACCCTGTCGCGCGACCGCAAGATCTACCAGGCCAAGTCGGTGGCGGACATCATCAAGGCGGTGCTGGGCGCGTTCAGCATCACCTTCGACGACAAGCTGACCCAGACCTACGATCCGGTCGACTACATCGTGCAGTACGACGAGACCGCGTTCGACTTCATCAGCCGGTTGATGGAGCAGGCCGGCATCTTCTACTTCTTCAGCTTCAGCAGCGGCGCGCACACGATGGTGCTGGGCGACGCCTCGTCCAACTTCGCCGACTGCGACGGTGCGGCGGCGGTGCGCTTCTTCCCGCGCACCGGCATGCACAACGCCATCGACACGGTGTCGCGCTTCGCGCACGAGAACACCATCGCGGTGAAGAAGGCCACCGTCAACGACTACGACTTCATCAATCCCAGCACCTCGCTGGAGGGCACGCATTCGGCCAGCGGCGGCAGCGGGGCGGTGTACGAGTTCGCCACCGGCCACCTGGCGGCAGCGGCGGCCACCGCCATCGCCCAGTTGCGGGTGGAGGCCAGCCAGGTCAACGCCGAGGTGCTGCGCGGCGACAGCTTCTGCTATCCGTTCAGCGCCGGCACCAAGTTCACGCTGTCCGAACATTTCGTCAGCGCTTTGAACGCCGCCTTTGTGCTGCGCCGCGTGCACCACACGGCGCGCGACGACATGTACACCAATTCCTTCGAGGCGTTCCCGGTCACGGTGCCGTTCCGCCCGCCGATGCAGACGGCGCGTCCGCGCGCGGTCGGCTGCGAGACCGCGCTGGTGGTCGGCCCCAGCGGCGAGGAAATCTGGACCGACAAGTACGGCCGCATCAAGGTGCAATTCCCGTGGGACCGCGACGGCGCCAAGGACGACAAGAGCTCGACCTGGATGCGGGTGGCGCAGTCGGTGGCGGGCAAGGGCTTCGGCTCGCTGTTCCTGCCGCGCGTCGGGCAGGAGGTGGTGGTGACCTACCTGAACGGCGATCCGGAGCGGCCGCTGGTGACGGGCTGCGTCTACAACGGCGAGAACGCCACGCCGGCCGAGCTGCCGGCCAACCAGACGCAGACCATCATGCGCACCTGGTCGTCCAAGCAGGGCGCGGCCGGCAACGAACTGCGCTTCGAGGACAAGAAGGACTCCGAGCAGCTGTACATGCACGCGCAGAAGGACATGCTGACCGAGATCGAGAACGCGCTGACCACGACCGTGAAGAAGGGCGCGGAGATCCACACGCTGCAGGAGGGCGACCGCACCGTCGATGTCCAGAAGGGCAAGGAGGTGCACAACGTCAAGGGCACGCGCGAGGTGACGGTGACGGGGGATGAAACCCACACCAACAGCGCCAAGTTCACCCACAAGGTGACGGGCGACTACGCGCTGACCATCGACGGCAAGCTGACCATCACGGTGACGGGGGACATCAGCATCAAGTCCAGCGCGGCGGTGACGGAGGAATCCGGCACCACCTACGGCATCACGGCGGGCACGGCGTTGACCGCCAAGGCTGGCACGGCGTTGACCAACGAGTCCGGCACCGACTTCACCAACAAGGCCGGCACCAAGATGGCCAACCAGGCCGCCGTGCAGATGGATAACAAGGCCCCCGTCATCAACAGCAAGGCCGACGCAACCCAGACCGTGGAGGCCGGCGCGATGCTGACCCTCAAGGGCGCCATGACCAAGGTGAACTGACATGACGACCGAGACCGAGCTGCCACAAGACCTGCCCGCCGCCGCGCCGCTGCTCGTGGAGGAGCACAGCGACAGCGGCCAGGTGCTGCAACGCGCCTGGATGCGCGACGGCGTGCTGCACGGCCCGTTCGAACAGTTCAGCGAGCAGGGCCGCACCCTGATGAAGACGCACTTCGAAGCCGGCAAGATGCATGGCCCGATGGCCGTGTTCGCGCCGGACGGCAAGCTGGTGCAGCAATCCGAGTTCCAGCACGGCGTGGCGCACGGCATGATGGAAACCTACGTCAACGGCCGCTGCGTGGCGCGCCAGACGATGGTGGGCGGGGTGGCGGCCGGCCAGTCGCTGTCCTACGACGAGGCCGGCCACCTGACCGCCCGCCTGAACCTGGTGGACGGCCAGATCCACGGCCCCGCCGAGTTCTTCCACGAAGGCCTGCGGGTGCGCAAGTCGCACTACAAGGCCGGCCTGATGGACGGCGAGTCCACCGATTTCGACGCCCAGGGCAACGTGGTGCAAACCTGCGCCTACCGCGCCAACCTGCTGCACGGCCCGATGCGCCGCTACTGGCCGGACGGCGAACTGATGGAAGAAGTGATGTACCGCGACGGCAAGCCGGTCGGCTCGCCCGCGCGCTTCGACAGCAAGGGCAAGCGCACCGACAACGCCGCCGCCGCGCCCGCCATACTGGACCGGCTGCAAAAGCTGGTGAGGGGGAGCTGATGGGACAACAGGTCTGCATGGGCGCGATGCTCAAATGTAGCTTCGGCGTGGCGCCGGGCACGCTGATGGTGTTGCCGGCCAGCGCCGTGCTGACCGCCGTCCCCGACGCCAACATCATGGACAACAAGCCGATGGTCAACATCCTGCCGTTCGGCATGTGCCAGTCGTTGAGCAACCCGATGGTGGCGGCGGCCACGGCGGCCGCGCTGGGCGTGCTGACGCCGATGCCGTGCATTCCGGCCACGGTCGCGCCATGGGCGCCTGGATCGCCGACCGTGATGATCGGCGGTATGCCGGCGCTGAACAATTCGTCAAAGCTGATGTGCATGTGGGGCGGAGTGATTGAAATTAACGCGCCCGGCCAGACCACCGTTTCCATTCCCTGAACCCTTACCGCGACCGCCATCATGGAATATCGATTCAGCCTCACTCCCCGCCTGATCGCGCTGGCCATCTTCTCCGGCGTGGCGATGCTGGTGCTGTTGTTCGCGCTGGGCTACCAGGTCGGTGTCAGCATGGCCGAGCGCCCGGCGCCGGACCCCATCGACAACGCGGCCAGGCACACCCGCCAGCAGGCGGCGGGCAAGATCGGCGCCGAGGCGGCCGCGGCCGCCGCGCCCGTGACC
>NZ_WWCX01000170.1:0-6676 GCF_009857655.1 Duganella vulcania | reverse complement strand
GCTGCGCCAGCGACGCGCCCTCGCTGTGCCGCCCCGCCATCGAATTGCGCGCCGAGGCCGCCAGCATCCTGGCCACGCTCACGCAGGCGATGATCGGCCCGGAGCCTGCCGGCCAAGCCGCGCCAAACACGGTCTGTACCCGCCTCGCCCGCGCCTGGCGACGCCCCGCCGCCGAAGACCTGCTGCGCCGCGCACTGGTCCTGATGGCCGACCACGAACTGAACGCCTCCACCTTCGCCACCCGCGTCGCCGTCTCGACCGGCGCCTCGCTGGCGGCCGGCGTGCTGGCCGGCTTCACCACGCTGACCGGCCCGCTGCACGGCGGCGCCTCGGCCGAATTCGCGCAACTGATCGCAGCCGCCCGCCAGCACGGCGCCGACGAGGCGGTCGCCAACTGGCTGGCCAGCGGCCGCCCGCTGCCCGCCTTCGGCCACAAGCTCTACGCGGAAGGCGACCCGCGCGCCCGCGCCCTGCTGAAGTTACTGCCGGAATTGCAGCCGCACGCCGCCCTCGCCGCCGCGGCTGAGGCGCAGGCGGGGGAATTGCCGAATATTGATTTCGCGCTGACCGCGCTGGCCACCGCCCATGAACTGCCGGACGACGCGCCCTTCATCCTGTTCGCGCTGGGCCGCTGCGTCGGCTGGCTGGCGCATGCACTCGAACAAGTGCAAGCCCAGCGCCCGATCCGCCCCAGGGCCCGCTACGTCGGACCTATCGCAGGAACTTGTTGACAGCGCTGGTGGTGATGGAATCCATGTTCAGGAACTGGAAGCCGATCTTGAAATGATCGCCACTAAAGATGCAATACGTGACCTTGGAGCGGCAAGTGAGCACCTGCGCCTTGCCGTCAATGAACAGCTCGAACGACAACTGCCCCATGTGCCCGGCCTCCAGCTTATGCTCGAAGTTGAGCGACAACCCATGGGCGCTGATGTCGATGGTACGCCCCTGCATCGGCGGCATGCCGTCCATCACCACCACCGCCTTGGCCCGCACGATCTTGCGCGCGACCGACCTTTGATCAACTGACACTATCTGTTCCTTTGCGCGTATTCAGTTACTAATTATTCAGTATTAACAATTACAACACGTAACAATACAACGTTATTGGATTTCGCGCAGCTTATTGAAGGCATCGTCGATACGATCGACCGCGATGATGGTCATGCCCTCGATCGGCTGCTTGGGCGCGTTGGCGGTTGGGATCATCGCCGTCGAGAAGCCCAGCTTGGCCGCCTCGCGCAGGCGCTCCTGCCCGCGCGGCGCCGGACGGATCTCTCCAGCCAACCCCACCTCGCCGAACACCACGAAGCCGCGCGGCAGCGGCTTGCTGCGCATCGACGAGTTAATCGCCATCAGCACCGCCAGGTCGGCCGCCGGTTCGGTGATCTTCACGCCGCCCACCGCGTTGATGAACACGTCCTGGTCGAAGGCCGCGATACCGGCGTGCCGGTGCAGCACGGCCAGCAGCATCGCCAGCCTATTTTGCTCCAGACCGACCGACAGCCGGCGCGCGTTAGGCAGGTGGCTGGCGTCCACCAGCGCCTGGATTTCGACCAGCAAGGGACGCGTGCCCTCCTGCGTCACCATCACGCAGGAACCCGGCACCTGGTTGTCATGCTGCGACAGGAACAGCGCCGACGGATTCGACACGCCCTTCAAGCCCTTCTCCGTCATGGCGAACACGCCCAATTCATTGACCGCGCCGAAACGGTTCTTGATGGCCCGCACCAGGCGGAAGCTCGAATGGTTGTCGCCCTCGAAATACAGCACCGTGTCGACGATGTGCTCGAGCACGCGCGGGCCGGCCAGCGCGCCTTCCTTGGTCACGTGGCCGACCAGGATGATGGTGACGCCGGTCTGCTTGGCCATGCGCGTCAGCTGCGCCGCGCACTCGCGCACCTGCGCCACCGAACCCGGCGCCGAACTGAGCGCGTCCGAATACACGGTCTGGATCGAGTCGATCACCGCCACTTCCGGCTTCAGGTCGGCCAGCGTGCCGAGGATCTTCTCCAGCTGGATCTCGGCCTGCAGCTTGAGGTCGCGGGCGTCGATGTTGAGCCGCTTGGCGCGCAGCGCGATCTGCGCGCCGGATTCCTCGCCGCTGACGTACAGGACTTTTTTCAGGTGCGACACATTGGCCAGCGCCTGCAGCAGCAGGGTCGACTTGCCGATGCCCGGATCGCCGCCGATCAGCACCACGCCGCCCGCCACCAGGCCGCCGCCCAGCACGCGGTCGAACTCCTCGATGCCGGTGCCGAAGCGCGGCACGTCGATGGCGTCGATGTCGGCCAGCGACAGCACCGGCGCGGTCTGCGCCAGCGACAAGTGCTGCGGCTGCGAGTAACGGTTGTTGCCGCCCGCCTCGATGACGGTCTCCACCATCGTGTTCCACTGCTGGCAGGACGAACACTGGCCGGTCCACTTGGTGGCCGTGCCACCGCACTCGCTGCAGGTGTAGTTGGTTTTAGCCTTGGCCATGCGCTCAGCCTTCCTGCACCGGCACGCGTTGGGCCAGCGCGCACATCAGCTCATAGCCGATGGTGCCGGCCGCCTCGGCCACCTCGTCGATCGGCATGCCGCGGCCCCACAGCGTGACCT
Organism: Duganella vulcania; assembly: GCF_009857655.1. Lineage (NCBI taxonomy): Bacteria > Pseudomonadati > Pseudomonadota > Betaproteobacteria > Burkholderiales > Oxalobacteraceae > Duganella > Duganella vulcania. The sequence goes on along the minus strand of NZ_WWCX01000170.1, from coordinate 4,075 downwards.
TGCTGCCCACCCGCGCCGACGGCAGGCCGGTCAGGTCCACGGTCAGCATGTCCATCGACACCCGCCCCACCAGCCGGGTGCGCACGCCGTCCACCAGCGCCGGCGTGCCCATCGGCGCGCTGCGCGGATAGCCGTCCGCGTAGCCGCAGGCCACCACGCCGATGGTCATCGGGCCCTCGGCCTGGAAGCGGCTGCCGTAGCCGACCACGTCGCCGGCCACGATGTGCTGGATGCCGATGATCTCGCTGGTCAGCGTCATGGTCGGCTGCAGGCCGAACGACTCGGCCGTGGCGCCGCCCGGCGAGCCGCCGTACAGCATGATGCCGGGACGGATCCAGTCGTTGCGCAGGGTTTGCTGGTGCATCAGCACGCCCGCCGAATTGGACAGGCTGCGCGCCCCCGCCAGCCCGGCCGTGCCCAGCTCGAAGCGGCGCACCTGCTCGGCGATCGGCAGCAGCGGGTGCTCGGCGTCGTCGGCGTTGGCGAAGTGGGTGATCATGGTGATGCTGCGCACGCAGGCCATGGCGCTCAGGCGCGCGTGCGCGGCGGCGTAGGCGTCCGGCATGAAGCCGAGCCGGTTCATGCCGCTGTTCATTTTCAGATGCAGGTCAAATTTGATGCCGCGCGCCGCCAGCCCGGCTTGCGCCGCCTCCAGCCACGCCAGTTGCTCGTTGCAATGGACGGCCGCCTGCAGGTCGTAGCCGGCCATGGTGTTCAAGTCCGCCGGACCGAAGAAACCCTCCAAAAGCAGGATGGGCTTTTTCCAGCCCAGTTCGCGCAGCCGTACGGCGTAGTCGACCTCGACCAGCGCCAGCCCGTCGGCGTCGGCGAAGCCGCGCATCGCCCGCTCCAGTCCGTGGCCGTAGCCGTTGGCCTTGACCACCCCCCAGGCCTTGGCGCCTGGCGCCTGGGCCTTGGCGCAGGCCAGGTTGTGCTTCATGGATTCAACGTGGATGGTTGCAGCGATAGGCCTGGACATAAGCAATGTGAGCAAAATGACGAAGGCCGTATTTTACCGTGCGGCGGCTGATCCGCATGGCTCAATTCTTGGGGATACGATCAAAGCATGGTATAAAGCAAGCCAGATATGTTTTCAGGCATCCCAGAATGAATCGTGGTTTCTATACCATCATGGCAGCGCAGTTCTTTTCGTCATTGGCGGACAATGCGCTGCTCTTTGTCGCGATCGACCTGCTAGTCACCATGAAGTCCCCGGCGTGGATCACGCCACTGCTGAAACTCTCCTTTACGCTGTTTTATGTGCTGTTGGCTGCATTTGTCGGCGCTTTCGCTGATTCCATGCCTAAAGGCAAGGTCATGTTCATCTCCAACCTGATCAAGGTTGCCGGCTGCCTGCTGATCTTCGCCCACGTCCATCCGCTGCTCGCATATGCGCTGGTCGGCTTCGGCGCCGCCGTCTATTCGCCCGCCAAATATGGCATCCTGACCGAATTACTTCCCGCAGAGAAACTTGTCGCGGCCAATGGCTGGGTTGAAGGCCTGACCGTGATGTCGATCATTTTCGGCACCGTCATGGGCGGCAAGCTGGTCGGCGGTCAAGTGTCCTCCTTCCTGCTGGGCCTGGACTTCCCGCTGATCGACACCGGCATCGACACCCCGCCGGAGGCGGCGCTGTGCGTGGTGGTCGGCATTTATATGCTGGCGGCGCTGTTCAACACCCGCATCCCCGACACCGGCTGCGTCTACGGCCACCAGGAACGCAACCCGATCAAGCTGATCACCGACTTCGCCAACTGCTACGGCCTGCTGTGGAAGGACAAGCTGGGACAGATTTCGCTGGCTGTCACCACGCTGTTCTGGGGCGCCGCGCAGACGCTGCAATTCATCGTGCTGGAGTGGGCCAACCGCACCCTCAAGCTGAGCTACGAGCAATCGACCAGCCTGGTCGGCGTGGTCGCCATCGGCGTGGCGCTGGGCGCGGTGCTCTCGGCGCGCTTCATCTCGCTGCGCAAGTCGCTGACCGTGATCCCGATGGGCATCGCCATGGGCGTCATCGTCATGAGCATGACCCTGGTGAAATCGGTGGCGCTGGCCTACCCGCTGCTGATCCTGGTCGGCCTGCTGGGCGGCTTCTTCCTGGTGCCGATGAACGCGCTGCTGCAACACCGCGGCCACGTGCTGATGAGCGCGGGCCATTCGATCGCGGTGCAGAACTTCAACGAGAATTTGTCCATCCTGACCATGCTGGCCATGTACTCGCTGATGCTGCGCGGCCACCTGAACCTGGATGTGATCATCGTGTTGTTCGGCCTGTTCCTGGCGGGGACCATGTTCTTCATCATGCGCAAGCATGCGGCCAACCAGCGCGAGTTCGATTCGGTCGCGCTGATCGGCGAGCTGAAACACTGACCTTGGCTTAAGCCGGCAGCGCCCCGTCCTGGCGGCGCTGCGCGGCTTGGGCGCGCCAATCGTCGGGTACCACGAAGCCCCGGCTGCGCTCCACCAGCCATTCCCCTTGCTGTTCCAACTCCGCCACCATCACCGGCGCGGAGACCTGCGCCATGTGGTCGTGCAACGCGGCCAGCAGTTCGGTCTTGTTCATCGCGGTGGAGTCCAGGGGCGTCTTCAACGGCGCCAGCCAGTGCAGGCGCGGCATGATGGCGTAGCGTTCGCCTTGCAGGCCGGCGGCCTGCTGCAACGTGATCCAGAAGCCGTTGCAATGCGGCTGCGAGATGCCCGGCATCGGCGCCGCGCCCTCGCCGCCCGGGTAGAACAGCCAGCCCTTGACCAGCGCCTGCGCCCTCGCCACCGGCTGCGGCAGCAAGGGCTGCGCGGCCGGGTGGCTGGCCAGTGACAGCTGCTTGTCGAAGATCTTGCGCATCTTGGCGCCTAGCGTGTCGGCCAGGTTGGGGCCGATCAGGCCGTTGAAATCGGCGCCGGCGTCGCTGGCGTCGAGCAGGTAGAACTTGGTGGCGAATTCAAGGTGGACCAGGTCGTCGCCGTCGCGCAGCAGGAAGTCGAATTCGCCGACGGTGTCGTTGCGGCTGGCGCGCACTTGCAGGCCGTGCGCGACCAGCTGGCCGTGCTCGGCGAAGTAGAAGGCCATCAGCTTTTCAGCGTACAGGCCCAGGCGCGAGTAGTGGCGGGTGCCCAGGGCGGCGTCCAGCGGGATCGGATCCTGCTCGAGCGCGGCCAGCCAGGCGGCCGTCTCGGGCGATATGGCGCCCAGCGTGGCGATGCGGCCTTGCCAGTGCGGCGAGGCGGGGTCCAGCAGGTCGGGGGCGTCGAGCAGCCAGGCCAGCGCGCGCACGTGCGGGCGGGTCAGGTGCCCCCAGCGTTGTTCGAAGCGGAGCTGGTAGCTGTCCGCCGGCGCGTGGCCGGCGAGCGCCCCTGACGGGGACGGGCTCGCCGGGGCGGCGGGCGGCTGACTAGTCACGGGCGGCCTTGGCCAGGCACAGGTCGCCCCAGGCCTTGGCCTTGTCTTCCGGGCGGCGCAGCAGGTCGTCCGGATGGTAGGTCGCCACCACCGGCAGCTCGGCCGCGCCGTAGCGCATCACCTTGCCGCGCGCGGCGGGGCCCATCATCAGGCCCTTGGCGGCGTATTGGCCGAAGGTCATGGCCATCGTCGCGCCCGTCAGCGCCAGCTCGCGGTCCAGGAACGGACGGCAGGCCAGCAACTCCTCGCCGCTTGGCGCGCGGTCGGCGCCGTCGGCATCGGATGGACGGCATTTGACCAAGTGGGTGACGTAGACGTCCTGCTCCGGCTTGAGCGCGATGGCCTTCAGCATATTGTCCAGCAGTTGCCCCGCTTCGCCGGCGATGGATTGGTTTTCCTTCTCGTCCAGGCGGGTCGGCGCGGCGGAGATGGCCATCCATGTGGCGTTGGCGGCGCCGCGGCCATTCACGGCGTTGCGGCGCGTCTCGCACAGCTTGCAGCGGGTGCAGGTGGCGACGGCCGCTTTCAATCCGGCCCAGTCCATGACGGCGATGGCCTCGTCGCTGACCGGCTCCGCGCGCGCGGGCGCGGGCGCCTCGTCGAACCAGGCGGTGGAGTCGTCGTCCGGCGCGGCGGCCGGTGCAGGCGCAGCAGGTGGGGCGGCAGCGCGTGGCCGCT